>JAZLAD010000128.1:0-3021 GCA_045613005.1 Acutalibacteraceae bacterium
TTTAAATGAATCGGATGAAAATATAGCCGAAATTCAGCGAAACGAGTTTGCAAACGATATCGGCTGTGCGCCTAGTCAAATAAATTACGTGCTCTCTTCACGCTTTACTCCCGAGCACGGATATATAATAGAGAGTAGACGCGGCGGCGGTGGATATATACGCATCAAGCGTGTTATTATGAGTCATTCTTCTGCCATAATGCACATAATAAATTCTATAGGCGAAAGTATTGATATGATGAGTGCGAGAGCGGTAATTGAAAACTGTCTTCAGTCAGGACTATTTAATAGGGAAGCGGCGGTTTTAATGTATGCCGCAATATCTAATAACGTAATGAAAGCATTACCCGTAGCGCTAAGAGACTCTGTCAGGGCTGCTATATTAAAGGAAATGCTTTTAGTTCAAATATAAATAAAGGAGTTTTGTTTATGTTGTGTGAAAACTGTGGAAAAAATATTGCAACAACTAATATAAAATCAGTTGTAAACGGTGTTGCAACCGAAATAAATCTTTGTAACGAATGTGCTATAAAGGGCGGATACCACGATATAGGTAAAAGTAGCTTTGCACAGCTTTTAGCCTCAATGCTAGGCGATACCTTAACCCTATCACCCGCAAAAGAAACGCTTAGATGTCCTTGTTGTAATCTAAGCTTTTCAGATATTGCAAAAACGGGAAAAGCGGGTTGCTCAAAATGCTATGAAACCTTTTATAACGAGCTTCTTCCGTCTATCAGAAGAATCCACGGAGGTACTGTTCATAGTGGTAAAATTCCAAACAAGGCACCGCTTGTGGTAAAGACAGAGTCAGATACTATTGAGTCACTTCGTATGAAGTTGAACGAATTAGTACGAGAAGAAAAATACGAAGAGGCGGCAATAATTAGAGATAAGATTAAAAAAGCAGAGGGGTGTGCACAATGAGTTGGTATGATAATTTAGGGCCTCAAAGTGACGTTGCGGTAAGCAGTAGAATTCGCCTGGCGCGTAACATTTCGGGAATTCCATTCCCTTCGGTTATGAAAGCTGAAAATCAACAAGAGGTAAATAGTCTTGTTAAAAAAGCGTTGCTTGAGAGCAATACCCCTTTTGCAAAATCACTTAAATTTATACAAATGAAGGATATCCCTGAAAACGAGCGTTTTTCTATGGTCGAGCGCCATATTGTAAGCCGAGAATTTGTATCAAACTGTGAAAATAAGGCAATAATTATATCCGATGATGAAAGTATAAGTATAATGCTTGGCGAAGAGGATCATATAAGAATTCAGGTGATAAAAGCAGGGCTTGACGTCGCAGCGGCTTATGACGTTGCCGAGCAAATTGATTCGCTTCTTTGCGGTGCTCTTGATATCGCATTTGATAAAAATTTGGGCTTTTTAACCTCTTGCCCTACAAACTTAGGAACAGGACTCAGAGCATCGGTTATGTTACATTTACCACTTCTTAAAGCTTCGGGGGATATGGGGCTTCTTTCAGAGCAGGTAGGAAAAATCGGCTTTACAGTCAGGGGAATGTATGGTGAGGGAACAAAAGCTTCAGCATCGCTTTATCAAATTTCAAACCAGATAACACTTGGTATCACCGAGAAAAATGCCATTGATAATCTAAATTTAATTACAATGCAGTTAATAGAAAAAGAAAGAAAACTGCGCGAGAGCTTAAATAAAATAAAGGCCGAGGATATAGCTATGAGGGCTTTAGGTACACTCTCTAATGCTAGAATTATAAGCAGTCAGGAAATGATGAAGCTGCTTAGCGAACTAAAACTCGGCATATCTCTTAATATAATAGAGAAAACTGCTCTAAATCCTATAAAACTACTTATAGACGGTCAGCCGTTTATGCTTATGCGAAGGTTTGGCGAGATGACCGCCGACGAGCGTGATATATACAGAGCAAATATGTTAAGAGAAGCTCTCCAATAAGGAGGATTTTTATGAAATATAATTTTAGCGGATTTACCGAAAAAGCCAATATGGCTTTAAATCTGGCTATTTCTTCTGCTGAACAGTTAGGGCATACCTACGTTGGCAGTGAGCATTTGCTTTTAGGTCTGCTTAGAACGGGAAGCGGTGTAGCCTTTACCGTTTTAAATCAAAACGCTATTACTGCCGAAAAAATAGAGAATCTTATGCGTGAGGTAATAGGCGAGGGTACTAAGACAAAACTTTCCCCCGATTACTTTACACCAAGGGCAAAAAGGGTTATCGAAACTGCTGTAACGGGTTGCAGTAATATGGGTAAAAAATACGTTGGCAGTGAGCATCTTTTAATAGGAATACTGAGTGAAGGCGATAATTACGCTATAAAGTTTATCACAAAACTAGGTGTTGATGCCGCGTTCCTTACAGCCGAGGCATTAAAGGCATCGGGAATTTCGATTGATGAAGTTCAAAACGATATCAAGTCATACGATGAGCCTGTTAAGGAAAAAGGAAGGTCTAGCGCTAAAACACTTGAAAAATACGGAAGAGATTTAACCGAACAGGCTAGAAAAAAGAAGATAGACCCAGTAATCGGCAGAAACGCGGAGGTAGAGAGGATTATACAAATTCTTTGCAGAAGAACAAAAAACAATCCTTGCTTAATCGGTGAGCCGGGTGTCGGTAAAACCGCAATAGTAGAAGGCTTAGCCCAAAAAATCGCCAGCGGCGACGTGCCCGAGATTTTAGAGGGCAAAAGGCTATTTTCTCTTGACCTTACGGGTATGGTAGCGGGTACTAAGTATCGCGGAGACTTTGAAGAAAGAATAAAGGCAGTAATAGACGAGATAACAAAATCGGACGATATTATTCTCTTTATTGACGAAATACACACTATAATCGGTGCAGGCTCTGCCGAGGGCTCTACCGATGCGGCTAACATATTAAAGCCGTCACTAGCCCGTGGGGATTTTCAGCTTATAGGCGCTACAACCATTTCTGAATACCGCAAAAATATCGAAAAGGATGCGGCTCTCGAGCGACGTTTTCAGCCTGTAACGGTTGCAGAGCCTAGTGAGGAAGATAGCATTTTAAT
>JAZLAD010000129.1:0-3995 GCA_045613005.1 Acutalibacteraceae bacterium
ACTTATACCTGGATTGCTATAAGCAAAACTCCTAAAGTCAGCGATATAGAGATGACCATTAACGCCAGTCCCGGTCTTCAGCTCGCTTGGTCACCCGATGCCAGCGAGGAAGAATGGAAGCAACAGCTCGAATTTCTTGACGCTGTGCCCGAAGATACAACTTTAACCCCTGTAACCTGGTCAGATAAAGAAGGTGCGTTTTACACTGCAAGGTTTGGTGCCGACGGTAGAATTACAGATACAGGTGTTAGACTTTCGGATGATAAGAATTCAAATGGCAGGGACGGGCATTACGTCAAATTTACAGTATACGGAAGAACTACTCAGCGCGTTAAGGTATCCTTAGCTCCCGCCGTTACAGTTCAGAACGGAACCGGAAATGCAGGTGCCTATTTAATCGGCGCACCGCTCTGGCAGGCTGATGAAAAACTGCACAAGGATGGCGGCTCGGGTGCACAGTACGCTACACGTATCGGTTTTAAAATTTCTAAAGTAACCGATGCAGATAGTGCTGACTCTAAAATGTTTATCTACGAGCCTAACTCTGATAGCCATATTGATGGCACAAGCGGTTATTTAGATACAAAATCAGTTGATGGGACAAACTCTCTGGTTTCTGAGGACCGCCTTATAAAACAAACAACAACCCTTTGGGAAGAAAGCGATCCCGTAGAACGTGACGTTGTTATAAGACAAGCGGGCGAGTTTGAAAAAGATGTAAATCTCTTTACGCTCAGTGAAAACGAGATAGTTAAAATGGAAATATATATTTGGCTTGAAGGTAACGACGTTGACTGTATTAATGCAGTTGGAAAGAATGCGCAAATTCTTGCTAACATTCAGTTTTCTGCCGTTGCAGATAGTTTATCGGGTTTGGTGCCCGTTGAATAACGGTATAAATTTACCATTTGGTAATTTATAATATAATTTATGGCGATATTAAAATTTCAATTCAGTAGGAGTATTAAAAGGAGAGGTTTTATGAGTAACACAGAACAAAAGAAAACCAAATTCCACCTAGCAAAATCTGAGAATAATGAGGCCACTGCAGAGCAGGGCACCAAGAAAAACAAGGTTGTGAGCACAATTATCAACGTTGTTTTGGTTGTTGCAATTGTTTTGGCAATTTTGGCAACCTACGTTTCCTTTGTTTCAACGTCGGGAAGCGGTGTGCCAAGCATTTTAGGTCTTAGAATATTCTCTATACAGACAGACTCAATGTATGACACCCTCAAACCAGGTGATTTAATTGTTGATACTGCTGTTAAGGACCCTGAAAAATTGCAGAAAAACGACATCATTACATATTGGACTATTATTGACGGCGAGAGAGTTCTCAATACTCACCGTATCGTTGAAATTTATGATGCTAACGGTTATTTGATTTTTGCAACAAAAGGTGATAACAACACAACCGTTGATACGCTTACTGTTCACGAATCAGAGGTAGTAGGTAAGTATTCATTCCGTATACCCGGCGTTGGTAAAGCCTTCGACTATTTACAGACCAGTACAGGATTCCTTATTGTTGTAGTTATTCCTGTAATAATCTTCTTGATTTATCAGTTAATTCAGTTCTTCCGTGTATTATTTGAGTATCAGAACGTAAAGAACAGAATACGTTTCGAGCAGGAACGCGGTCGCACAGAGGATCTTATTGAAGAGCAGAAGCAGCGTGAGGAAGAGCTTAAAGTTCAAGAACGCGAAAAGTTAGAGGCAGAGCTTCGTGAAAAAATCCGTGCCGAGCTATTAGCTGCTCAACAGGAAACTCCTGCAGTAGAGCAAGAAACAGACCAAGCAAATCTCGATTGAGGTAGTTAACAGTGTTAGATAACTTCTTTAAATATTTTTATGAGGATATAGGCAGAATCTTCCAGGCAATCTGGGAGGTTCTACTTTCCGTTTTTAATTTCTTTAATTATCTACTGAATTTTCCTATGAGAATGAAGCTTATAAAGCAGCATTCAGAAAACTTTGGAACGCTGGATTGGATTTTATTGCTTATAACACACCTTATTCTCTTAGCACTTATAATAGTTTTAATTATCTATCTCGTAAAACTCTTTAAGAAAATATTTCGTTTTAGAGTTCCCGTTAAAAAGCATGATGAAGTGGTGCGTCAGGTTAAGCAGCTTCAGCGCGATCTTATAAGAGCAAACTATGAAAAGGATAAGCTTTTATCACTTAAGGTTGCAGAACTCGGTATAGCTCCTGATTCAGACGCCTTCAATTTTGAGGATGAATCGCAAGAAGGACAGCAGGAGGCTGACGTTAACCGAAACCGCAATACCCTGGCGTCTCCGCCTGTTGACCCGTCAACAAGCCGCTTTTTCAGACTTACCAATATTGATAACTATCATAAAACCGAATATCAAACTCCTGTATATAACGATGAGATTACGCTTGAGGAATTTTGCGAGCGCTTTAGAAAGTTTGCTTCTTCAAGAATGCATCTTTACTACGATATCGATTTAATAAGATATTTTATTGCAGCACTTGGAACCTCAAGAATTGTAATTCTACAGGGTATTTCAGGTACAGGTAAAACCTCGCTTCCGTATGCTTTTGGTAAGTTTGTTGAAAAGGATACAACAGTTGTATCGGTACAGCCTTCCTGGCGTGAACGTACCGAGCTTTACGGTTACTTTAACGAGTTTACAAAGACCTACACCGAAACCGACTTCCTGATGGCAATTTACGAGGCGAATTACTATCGTGATCCGCATATGGTAATTCTCGATGAGATGAATATTGCGCGTGTTGAATATTACTTTGCCGAAATTCTCTCTATTCTCGAAATGCCGCTTGAAAGTGAATGGAATATCGACATCGTTACTGCTATGTGGGATAACGACCCCTGCCTTATAACCAACGGTAAGCTGTCTATCAGCAACAACACCTGGTTTGTAGGAACAATCAATAACGATGACTCTACCTTTGCGGTAGCCGATAAGGTTTATGACCGTGCTATTCCTATCGATTTGGATAGCCGTGCAGAGCCGTTTGAATGTGAAGATACCGATTCTATCGCTATCAGCACCGACCATATCAACAAAATGTTTGCTGAAGCTAAAGCTACCTATCAGATTTCACAGGATATGCTTGATAAGGTTGACGTGGTTAACAACTACCTGATTCAAAACTTCCGTTTGGCTTTCGGTAACCGTATTATGAAGCAGCTCAGCGATTACGTGCCCTGCCTTATAGCTTGCGGTGGCACCGAGATTGAAGCTGTTGACTTTATGATTGCTAAAAAGGTGCTTCGAAAGTTTGAATCTTTAAGCCTTGGTTTTATGAGGGATGAACTTACCCGTTTCAGCACCTTCCTTGATAAGACTTTTGGCAAAAACACAATGAAAATTTGTAAAGAGTATATTGAAACTCTAAAGAAAAACGCTAACTAATTAAAGAAAGGGGAAAGACTATGTCCGAATCGTCAAGCAATAAGAAAAAGCCTTCTGCGACCAAAAAGACGACTACTATTGACACTATTTACAACAAGTATGCACGCGGCGTAATTCGGGCATTGGCAAGTACCGAATTTTACGAATTCTTTATGGATATGATTGACAAGGCGGAAAATCAGTTTCAGTTTTCAAACCGCCGCTGTGAAAAGATTATCGATCCTAAATGGGTTGATGCCATTGATGAATCGCTTCCGTTTTTTCAAAAAATCATATCTAATCCAAGAAACATAATAAAGGAAGACGAAATAATCGTTAACGTTGCTCACGCCAAAAAGGGCGGTAGCGACGTTGTACGCCATTTAGCGCAACACGGAAATTTCGTTCTTTCCTACGATAAGGATTCTCACGAGGTTAAGCCTAATAAACTTATGCAAAAGCTGAGGGAAGATTCCGAGGAACTTTATGAAAACAGATTTGTATATACCGTTCTCGAACGTGCTCACACCTTTGTAAGAATCAGATACGATTCGCTTTTTAAGGCGATGGGTGATGAATTCGGTGCAAAGATTAAAATGCAATCTGAGCTTG
>JAZLAD010000130.1:0-19198 GCA_045613005.1 Acutalibacteraceae bacterium
ACGATTTAAAGCTTAACTTCACTACAACCGTTTACACACAAACTGGCGAAAATGGTGAGTGGGAGGAATATCAGCGTCTTCACGGTGAATTTAACAGAATTTGGGTCTCTTACGATCCTAGTGATGCTAAAGCTAACACAGAGGGCTATACAGGAATTCCTCAAAACCTGGTTGATGCTTTTGTTGCGATTGAGGACAAGCGATTTTATAAGCATCAAGGCGTTGACTGGAAGCGTACGGTTTCTGCCTTTGCAAACCTGTTTTTGCATTTCTATTCATCAAATCAAGGCGGTTCAACAATTACGCAGCAGCTCGTTAAAAATCTAACCGATGATAGAGATACTAAGGCTACCCGTAAGGTTAGAGAAATAATGCGTGCAAGATATCTTGAAAGTCATTATTCAAAGGATACCATTATAGAATGTTATCTTAACACAATACCTATGGGACACGGTACCTACGGCGTTGAGGTTGCCGCTAACTATTATTTTGATAAGAGCGTTAGCGAGTTAACACTTGCTGAATGTGCGTCTTTAGCTTCAATTACCAAGGCACCTTCAACCTATTCACCGCAGGCAAATCCTCAAAAAAATAAAGAGCGCCGTGAAACCGTTCTAAAGCTAATGCTTGACCAAGGCTATATTACCGAAACCGAATATAATAACGCATTAAGTGAAGAAATCGTAGTTGTTGGAACCAAGGATGCTCTTAACGAAACTGAGGTCAATTCTTATTATATTGACGCGCTTATCCGTCAAGTAACGAAAGACCTTGCTGAAAAATACGGTTATGATGAGAAACACGCGGCAAGTAATTTCTATACTGGCGGTTATAAGATTTATACGACCATGAATCCCGAGTATCAGCAGGCGGTTGAAACCGTATTTAACAATGCTGAGAAATACGGACTTAAGGGTAAAAACGGTGCACAGCTTCAGGGCGCTATGACCTTGATGGATTATAACGGTCACGTTTTAGCTATGGCAGGCGGTATTGGTGAAAAACAGGTAAATCTCGGTATGACAGGCTTTAACCGTGCAACCGATGCTATAAGACAGCCTGGCTCTACTATGAAGCCTATCGGTGCATACGCTCCTGCTATTGAGGATAACTTGATCACCTATTCGACCATAGTTGAAGATAAAGAGACAAAATACGGAAAATGGAAGCCTGTTAACTGGTACGGCGGATACAGAGGAAAGATGACTGTACAGTATGCGCTTGAGCGCTCTAATAATACAATCCCCGTACAGCTTGTAAATACGCTGAAACCACAGACAAGCTACGATTTTCTTACAAAAAATCTCGGCATTACCACACTTACAAGTGAAGATATTAACCTATCACCACTTGGAATGGGCGGTACAAACGGCGGTTTAACCACCCTTGAGAGTGCGGCGGCCTACGCCGTTTTCGGAAATGGCGGTATGTATTATGAGCCAACACTCTACACCAAGGTTTGCGATCAGCACGGTAAGGTTATCCTTGAATATGATTATAAAGCAAAACCTGCAATAAGTGAGGATACGGCAACCGTTATGAATCACCTGCTACAACAGGTAGTTTACGGTTCTCAAGGTACAGGTACGGGCGCTAAAAAATATGTTCCTAATATGAGAATATATGCTAAAACCGGTACTTCAAATGATTCGAATGACCTTTGGTTTGTTGGAGGAACACCATATTATGTTGCGTCTGTTTGGTGCGGTTATGATCAGCAGCAGACGATTAGTAAGAGTTCTATCGCTCAAACTATGTGGGGCGAGGTAATGTCTCAGGTTCATTCAGGTCTAAAGTCTAAGAATTTTGAAAACAGTTCTTATGCTTCTTGTTACTACTACTGTACCGAAACGGGTCAGTTAGCTACCGACGCTTGTCCTTCTAAGGCTACGGGATGGTACAAAAAGGGCAACGTTCCTTCTGTATGCAAAACCCATAATGGCTCTGCGCTTTCGGCACCAAATCCTGACAAAGTAGATACCTATACTCCGTCTCAGGATAAAAAACCCGAAAACAACGATAACCAAAGCGGAAACACCCAGCAGGGTAATGACAATCCTCAACAGGGCAACGACAACAATCAACAAGGAAACGGCGATACAGGTCAGGGTAACGACAACACCCAATCGGGTTCAGATAACACCGGGCAGGGTGGCGACAATACGACTCAGGGTAACGATACCACTCAGAATACCACGCCACAAAACTAATAAATTTTAGGACCCTCTAGGTCTTAGAGGGTCCTGTTTTAAGGAATGAAAAATATGAATAATTTTTTTGATAAGTATACTTCAAATACCATAGCCGGTAGTGCAAATCAATTTTTCTTTTTAACCGATGATGACAAAAAATTACATACAGGCAGACTTTTTTACAGACTTACAAACGGCGGCGAATTTAACTATTCTTTACTGTTTACAAACGTAATAGATTCGACCTATATGGATGGCGCTGTTTCGCACAAAAACTTACCTTGTGATGCATATTTTATTAAAAGTCTTTCGCTTTGCGTTACTAAAGAGTGTGAAAACGATGCTTGTGATAATTTTGTAGCAGTAACATTTGAAGGAAAAGAAAGCAAATGGGTAAATCCCGGTGAATTTTTTTGTACCGATCCGGTGCTCTTAAATGCGCAAAAAGGTGATTATCTTTGCATCGAAATTACATTCTCAGGCAAAATGATACCATATTTAGAGGAAGCTTTGATTCCAACGTTTTTACTTGAAGGCGATGAGTGGGTTGTTTCAAAGCTTATGCCTTTCCCATCTATGATTGGTTGCGACAGAAAATCAAAACTAAGAGTCGGTTTTTTTGGTGATTCGCTTACTCAGGGCATCGGTACTAAGAAAAACACCTATACAAACTGGTGCGCATTGTTATCAGAAACTCTAGGCGAAGAGTATTCTTATTGGAATTTAGGTATCGGCTCCGGCAGAGCAGAGGATGCTGCAACCGATGGTGCTTGGCTTTACAAGGCGAAACACAACGATTTAGTTACTGTTTGCTATGGCGCTAACGATCTGTATTGGGGCGGTTTTTCTGCCGATTACATTAAGAAGAGCATTTCGGAGATTGTGAATAAGCTTAAAGCAGCAGGCTGCGTTGTTTTTGTTCAGACTATACCTCCATTTGACTACTCGCCTGAACACGCAGTAATCTGGCACGAGGTTAACAACTGGATATTGTCAGATTTAAAGGAACAGTGTGATATGGTTTTTGATAACGCGTGGTTTTTAAAGGCAGACGAAGGTGCACCGCAAAACACAAAATACGGATCTCATCCTAACGCAGAGGGCTGTCAGGTCTGGGCAGAAAATTTGTACGGTCCGCTTAAGAAACTAATTGAAGAAACCGTTAATAAGTAAAATCTTCAGGACTTAATGAAAATTAAGTCCTTTTTTATTAGCTTAAGGTTGAAATTTTCTTATAATAGTGATATTATATATATAACTATATGATAAAAGGGGGAGTGGTTGTGTCTTTTAAAAAATGGGTTTTTAACAATTCCGACAGGGAGATGGCAATTATGCTGTCCCAAGAGCTTGATATCGATCCGTTTTCTGCCATGCTTGCCGTATCAAGAGGCATAACCGACCCATACGAGCTTGATTTACTAGTTTCTGACGAATTAATGCTTTCTGACATCCACGAATTAGCAGATATCGAATTGGCGGCAGACACAATAAAACAGGCAATCCAAAACAACCAAAAAATTGCGATTTACGGTGACTATGACTGTGACGGTGTAGTTGCTACTGCTGTTATGTATAAATGCCTAAAAGGTCTTGGAGCCTCTGTTGTTACCTATATTCCCGATAGAATAAACGAAGGCTACGGTATGAATATTGGTGCTATTGATATTCTGAAAAAACAGAATGTCAAACTGATTGTTACGGTTGATAACGGTATTTCTTCTAAAGATGAAATTGCTTATGCTGATTCACTTGATATTAAAACAGTTGTTACCGATCATCATTTACCGCCACAGCAACTGCCAGATGCAGTTGCGATTGTCGACCCGCACAGAACAGATTGTTCGTCTTGCTTTAAGGAAATTTGCGGTGCTGAGGTTGCTTTTAAAGTGGTTTGCGCTATTGAGGATAAGGCGCCTGAACAGTTGCTTTATGATTATGCAGACCTTTTAGCTATTGCAATAATTGGCGATATAATGCCTCTTACAAACGAAAACAGATGTATTGTAAAAGAGGGAATTTTAAAAATCAAAAGAAAACCGCTTGTTGGAATATCTGCAATTTTAAGCGTAGCAGGTGTTGACCGAAAGACTGTTAATTCATCAAAACTTGCCTTTAGTGTGGTGCCGAGAATAAACGCGGCGGGAAGAATGGGCAGTGCAGATGATGCGTTAAAGCTTTTGTGCTGTGATGATATGATTGAGGCTATTGCTCTTGCTAACGTTATTGACAATCACAACGTTGAACGTCAATCAACCGAAAAGCAGGTTGCCGAACTTGCAATAAGAGCGGTTGAGGAAAACGGATATAATCACAACTCCGTAATTGTTGTTGCGGGTGAAAATTGGCATCAGGGTACTATTGGAATTGTAGCCTCCAGAATTTGTGAGCGCTTTGGTAAACCTGCCATTGTGTTTTCTATTAGCGGTGATATTGCACACGGCTCGGGCAGAAGTATATCGCCATTTCATCTTCATAATGCGCTAACTGCAGTTTCTTCGCTGACACTAGCTTACGGCGGTCACGAATTAGCGGCAGGGGTTACGGTTAAAACAGAAGATATAGATGATTTCAGAACAGCAATAAACGATTATGCCCTAAACGTTGAGGCTGCCAGACCTAAACTTAATATTGACCTAAAAATTAATCCTGCAGGACTTAGCGTAGATATGGTTGAGGCTATGAAGCTTCTCGAACCTTTTGGTACGGGAAATCCTAAACCTATTTTTGCAATTATGGGTGTTACTCTTGAAAAAATCACCCCTGTAGCCGACAACAAGCATTTAAGATTATTATTTTCTAAAAACGGTGCTTCTTTTCAGGCTATGCTGTTCGGCGTTACGCCAACACAGTTTTGTTACAGCGTTGGCGATACTGTTGATTTAGCCGTAAATTTAGAATCTAATTTTTATAAAAATGATTACGTGCTTTCGGTACAAATTAAAAATATGCGCCATAGCGGAATCGATCAAAATAGGATTTTTTCCGAGCAAGACTTATTCGATAACTTTGTTTCAAAAAAACCTTATGATGCTAAGCTTCTTTTACCAACAAGAGAAGAGGTTGGAGAAGTTTACAAATTTATACTTAAACATTCACCCTGTAAAGAAAAATTAAAAACCGCATTTTTGAATTCCTTAGGATTTGCAAAGGTGAGTGTTGCGATTATGATTTTAGAGGAATTGTCTTTAATTGATACTTCGGGTGAAATAATTGTACCCTTGAATTCACAAAAGACAGATCTTGCAAATTCAAAGACGTACAAACTACTTTTAAGTGAGGTGAACAGCAGTGAGCACTCTTGAAGAACGTAATTTTAATGAGTTGGTCGAGCTTATTAATTCACAAAATTCAGAGCACGATTTAAATCTAATAAAAAAAGCCTATGATTTTTGCGTAAAAGCGCACACAGGTCAAAAAAGATGGACAAATGAGGACTATTATATTCATCCGTTCAACGTTGCTAAAATCATCGTTACTCTAGGTATGGATAGTTCTTCAGTAGCCGCTTCGCTGTTGCACGATGTTGTCGAGGATACCGAGACTACGGTTAATGATATTGAAGAACTGTTTGGTGCAGAGGTTGCACTGCTTGTTGACGGTGTAACAAAAATCGGACGTTTATCTTTCACAACCAAAGAACAACAACAAGCAGAAAGCCTTCGTAAGATGCTTATTGCGATGGGTAAGGATATCAGGGTTATTATCATCAAACTTGCCGACCGACTTCATAATATGCGTACCTTAGATGCAGTACCGGAGCAAAAACAGAGAGATAAATCGGTTGAAACGCTTGAAATTTATGCTCCTATTGCTCATAGACTTGGTATAAGACCTGTCAAAGAAGAGCTTGAAGACCTGGCTATTAAGCACCTTGACCCTATAGCTTATGAAGAAATTGAGCAGCTTTTACGTGTTCGCAAATCCGAAAGAGAAGATATCTTAGAGGATATTAAGACTAGAATTGAAGCGCGTCTTAAAGCCGATATGCCAAACGTAAAAATGTCCTTCCAGAGCCGTGTTAAATCTATACACGGTATATATCGTAAGATGTATTTGCAGGGCAGAGATTTTGATGAAATATACGACGTTTATGCCATTCGTATCATTACCGATACAGTGGCAAACTGCTATAATATTTTGGGTATAATGCATGATATGCTAAGACCTATTCCTAATCGATTTAAGGATTATATTTCTACACCAAAGCCCAACATGTATCAATCGCTTCATACTACGGTAATCAGTAGGGACGGGATACCGTTTGAAATACAAATCAGAACTTTTGATATGCACCACACAGCAGAATTTGGTATTGCGGCGCACTGGAAATATAAGGAAGGTATTACTGAAAATAATAAAAAGTTTGAGGACCGTCTTGCTTGGATTAGGCAAATTCTTGAAGCACAGGACGATTCTAGTGATGAATCAGATATTGTTAGAACAATTAAGGTTGACCTTTCCGAAGAGGACGTTTTCGCCGTTACACCAAAGGGTGACGTTATAAATCTACCTGTAGGCTCTACTGTTGTTGACTTTGCCTTTGCAATCCACACCGCTGTTGGTATTAAAATGGTAGGTGCTAAAGCAGACGGTAAGATAGTGCCTATAAGCCACGAGGTAAAAACGGGTGAGGTTATAGAAATTCTTACGTCTAATCAGCAGGGTAAGGGTCCTAGCCGAGATTGGATTAATATTGCTGTTACCAATCAGGCAAAAGCTAAAATCCGCTCTTGGTTTAAAAAGGAAAAAAGAGCTGAAAATATCGATGAAGGAAAGACCTCTTTCGATAGAGAACTCAAACGTTTGCTTATTAATCTTTCGGATGAGGATTATAACGAATTAATAGATGATCTTGCAAAGAGAATGCACTTTAACGATACAGAAGAATTTTTCGCTGCTATTGGTTACGGCGGACTTTTACTTTCAAAAATAATGCCTCGAATTAAAGAGGATTATGCAAAAAGAAATACTTCTAAGAGCACCGAGATACTTACAGCACCTAAAAAACCAAATCGATCTTCTGAGGGCGTTGAGGTTGAGGGTATTGATAATTGTCTTATTAAGTTTTCAAGATGCTGTTCACCGCTACCTGGCGACGATATTATTGGCTATATTACTAGAGGACATGGTGTTTCAATTCACAAAAAGGATTGTAATAACGTGCCGCGCGATATTAGTTCAAGCGAAGAGCCTGAGCGTTGGGTAAGTGCGCGTTGGAATGTTCAGAAAAACAACAACTTCTCTACAGCACTTCAAATTTCCGCAATTGACAGGTCAGGCTTTGTTATTGATGTTATGAATGCCATTGGTAATATGAGGGTACCGCTTCATTCTATTAACGCAAAGCAGCAAAAAGACGGTAACTGTGTTGCAATTATTTCAATTGAGGTTGAAGGTGTAGAGCATTTAAGAAGCATAATCACACGTCTCGATAAGATAGACGGCGTATTTAACGTAGAAAGGATAACACAATGAAGGCAGTAATTCAAAGAGTAAAGAACGCCAGTGTTACGGTTGATGGAAAAATTGTCGGAAGCTGTAACGCGGGTTATATGATACTTTTTGGCGCTATTGAAGGTGACACAAAGGAAGATATAAGCTTGCTTGCACGTAAAGTTAGCGCACTAAGAATTTTCCGCGATGAAGAGGGAAAGATGAATAAATCTATACTTGATATTGACGGAGAAGTGCTTTGTATATCACAGTTTACACTTGCGGCAGACACAAAAAAGGGTAACCGTCCCTCATTTATAAACGCTATGGAGCCTACAAAGGCTTCTGAATATTACGATTTATTTTGCGAAGAACTTTTAAAGCTTGGTATTAAAAGGGTTGAAAAGGGTGTTTTTGGTGCCGATATGTCGGTTTCACTTATAAATCACGGACCTGTAACCATAATACTTGATACTGATATTTGGAACAAGAAAGACTGATTTTATGCAAATTAAAGCCTTGAGTTTAGGAATACTCGGTGTAAACTCTTATCTTATTTCTACTGACAAAGTGGCGATTGTAATCGATCCCGCAAATTTTGATAATCGAATAGAAGATTTTTTTCTCCAAAACGACAATAAGGAAAGGCTTATACTTTTAACACACTGCCATTTTGATCATATCGGCGGTGCCGATGCCTTACGCCAAAAATTCAATATAAAAATTGCTATTGGTCAAAACGAGGCAGACTCTTTACTTGATACAAATATGACACTTTCAAGTAGATTTCGCGCTCGTGTTGCGCCTTTTAGCGCTGACATATTGCTAAGAGACGGCGAAATCTTTAAATTTGCCGACCTAGAAATCTTATGTATTGAAACAAAAGGTCACACAGAGGGCGGCATGTGCTATAAAATAGGCGACGCTTTGTTTAGTGGAGACACTTTATTTAAGCAATCGGTTGGCAGAGTAGATTTTCCCGGCGGAGATTCGAAAAAGTTAATGGAATCACTTAGTAAAATTAACGGTATGTTTGAGGACATTAACGTATATCCGGGTCACGGAGAGGCAACAACTTTAAAGGCCGAAAGAGAAACCAATCCGTTTTTGAGACCTGATGGAGAATTTTTATTATGAAGCTTTGTAATTTAGGTAACCGTTTTGATTATGAAATGGAAAAACTTATTCGTCTTTATTTGCCTTTTGAAAAAATAGAGGTTTTTCATGAGGAAAACGATGACGAAAGATTGGTAATTTGCAAGGTTGAAAAGCTAGGTAATACAGCAACTGCCACTGCTTATCTAAAGCTTGATGGTCAAATAGCCAAACGTTCGCAAAACGTTAGACAAACCGAAAAGGATTTTGACAGGGATTGTGAATTGGCTCTCGCACGACTCCTGGCAGACTGTTTTTATGAGCTTACAGCATACAGACCGGAATGGGGAATTTTAACCGGTGTTCGTCCTGCAAGACTTTTTTCAAGAAAGGTTGCCGAATCAGGCAAGGAAGAAGCGTTAAGTTATTTTAAAAATGCTTTACAGGTTTCTCAAAATAAAATAGATTTATGTGAAGCTACCGAAAAAAGTGAAAAAGAAATTATTGATTTATCAGAACCCAACTCGTTTAGTCTTTATCTTTCGGTGCCTTTTTGTCCTACCAGATGCAGTTATTGTTCCTTCGTATCGCACTCTGTAGATAAGGCAGGACAGTTAATATCACCTTATGTTGATCACCTTTGCAAAGAACTGATTTACACAGCAGAAATTGCAAAAGAACTTAATCTAAAGCTTGAAACCGTTTATATGGGCGGGGGCACTCCCACTACGCTTAATGCTGAGCAATTAGACAGGGTATTATCAACGGTAAATGAAAATTTTGATTTATCTTCAGTTCGAGAATTCACTGTTGAAGCAGGGAGACCTGATACAATAACAGTGGATAAACTAATAGCAATAAAGAAAAACGGTGCTACAAGAATCAGTATTAATCCTCAGACGCTTAACGACGAGGTTTTAAATATTATTGGCAGAAACCATACTGCAAAGCAGACTATTGACGCCTTTAATTTAGCGCGTAAAGTAGGTTTTAATAATATAAATATGGACCTGATAGCAGGTCTGCCACAGGATACCATTCATAGTTTTAAAAATACGCTTGAACAAATTATATCCTTAGACCCCGAGAGTGTCACTGTACATTCGCTCTCTATGAAACGTGCGTCAACACTTACTAAAAAGGGTGAATTCCCCGAAATCGATGCAGGTAAAACGGCTTCTTTGATGGTGGAGTACGCGAAAGAAACGTTAAAAAAACACTCACTCTTGCCATACTATATGTATAGACAAAGTAAAACGGTAGGCAATCTTGAAAACGTTGGATATTCAAAGAAAGGCTTTGAAGGGCTTTATAACGTTTATATTATGGATGAAACACATACAATTCTTGCCTGTGGCGCATCTGCCGTTACGAAATTAAAAGAGCCGAATGGAGAAGAGATTAAGCGGATTTTTAATTATAAGTATCCTTATGAATACATAAGCGGATTTAACGAGTTGTTAGCACGAAAATCTGCAATTAAAGAATTTTACAGTAAGTTTTAAGGAGATTTTTTATGGATAGAGAGTTTTTAGATAGCGCAGTGGATAAGGCCAAAAATTTATTCAACGCTGCATGTCAAAAAACCGATGAGGTTATTGCAGTTGAAAAATTAAAGATTAAACAGGCTTCTTGTAAAAATAAAATTACTAAGGATTACAAGATGCTTGGTAAACTTTATTTTGATAGCTTTAAAGATAGTGATGATATTCCAGAGGATTTTAAGCAGTTAATTAAGGATATAAAATTTAACCTTTCTCTTGTTGAAAAAGCGCAAAAAGATATTGATAAAATCAAGGAAAGCGGGGTAGTGCTATGAGTAAAAAAACATTAATTGGTGTAGTCGTAGCCGACGTGGATGAATATAGTCCTTTTGTCAAGGCGGCTTGTGATTATAACCCAAAAGAATATTCTCTTTTGGGTAAAAAAGGTATTACCTTTGATATAAACGGCGCTACCGTTATTTGCATTAACTGCGGAATTGGCAAGGTAAACGCCTCTGCAGTCGCATCGGCGTTAGCTTCACTTAATTGCACTACTATATTAAATTTCGGTCTTTCAGGCGGTATTTCAGGTGCCTCCAGAGGCGGACTTTTTGTTCCTGATAAATTTTTGGAGCACGATTTCGACCTTACGGTTTTAGGCTACAAGCCTTGTGAGAAACCAAATCAGAAATATATCTACGAAGTAAATAGAGAACTTAAAGAGATATTTAAATCGGTGGCTGATACCGATTTTGGTGGCACAGCAGTTTGCGGAGATAGATTTATCAGTTCTAAAAAGGACAGTGACTTTTTAAGGGACACATTTTCGGCTACAACCTGTGATATGGAAACTGCCGCTATCGCTTCGGTTTGCGATATGGCTGATATACCTTTTGCGGCTCTTAGAAGAATTTCGGACGATGCAGGGGACAGCGCTACTGAGAGTTATACCGAAATGAACACCTCGGGGGAGCTTTATCTGCCAAATATTTTCCTAGATATTCTTTCGAAGGTCGCAGACCTTTACGGAGGTAAAGCATAATGCAACAAACAAAAAGAAAACAACAAAGCTTTGAATATGGCGCCATGATTCTTTTTTGCTCAACGTTACTTGTAAAAATAATCGGCGCTATATTTAAAATACCTCTATCAAGACTTTGGGATGATGATTTAGGTTTTGGCTATTTTTCTTCTGCTTACGATTTGTTTACACCGATGTACACACTCTCTATGGCAGGCTTGCCGATAGCTATATCACGTTTTGTGGCCAATAAGGTGCAGGACGGTAAATACAATGATGTTAAAAGCGCATTGAGGGTTACAAAAAAACTATTTGCCGTTACAGGAATAACAGGCTTTATTCTGATGCTGGCGCTCTCTTATCCCGTTGTTATGCTGACCGATAAATCGGGCGCAACGATTTACAGTATTCTGGCAATATCGCCTGCGTTACTGTTTTGTTGTATTATGTCGGTATACCGCGGATACTACGAGGGACTTCGTAATATGTATCCCACCGCCATTTCCGACGTAATAGAGGCTCTTGGAAAACTTATACTTGGTCTATTGTTTGCTTATTTGGTGATGAGATATACCGATAATCAAGCACTCTCTTCGGCGGCTGCACTAATAGGTATCGTTATTGGAACAATTGCTTCATCTGTATTTTTAACCCTTAGATATAAAATCAAGGGTGACGGTATAACCGAGGAGGAGCTTCAAAACGCTCCAAAATCCGAGGATGATAAAATTATTTCAAAAACTATTATTGCGATAGCGATTCCTGTGGTTTTAGCCTCTTTAGCAAATACGGTTTCCTCATTTTTAGACGTTTTACTTGTTAAATGGCAGTTAACTGAAATGATGGGTGAGCATTTCGCTGAAATTAAAAATTTATATGGAAACGCTATTTCTGACAGTATTACCTATAAAGAATTACCTACATTCCTTTTCGGCGTACGCGCTAAAGCCTTTACTCTTTACAACTTAATTCCTACCATTACTTCTGTATTGGGTGTTAGTGCGTTGCCTGTTTTGGTAACAGCACATACTAAAAAAGATAAGTTGTTGTTAAAACGCAATATCGAATCGGGTTTAAAACTTGCATCTATTATTTCGATGCCTGTAGGTTTTGGTTTTATGTTTTTAGGTCCGCCTATTATGAATTTGGTGTATGATACACCCGCCTCAACTACTATAGGCGGTGTATTGCTTCGTGTTTTCGGTGCCGCTGCCGTTTTTGCAGGACTTTCAACCCCTATGATTAGTATGCTTCAAGCAGTCGGCAAAGAAAAAATCACTCTGCGTAACGTGACTATAGGTGTAGCAATTAAGGTTATTATTAATTTTCTTTTTGTTGCCATTCCCACAATGAACATTAAGGGTGCCGCTATAGGTACAGCTGCATCCTATGCATTTATGTTCTTTGCTAATCTGTTTTCTGTAATTAAATATACGGGTGTAGGCTTCTCAATTGTAAAAATATTTATAAAACCCTTAATTTCTGCAATCGGTTGTGGTGTAACTGCAAATTTAGCATTCCGCTTATTAGGCGATGGTAAGCTTAATACCGTACTTGCCGTTGCCTGCGGTGCGGTTGTTTACTTTGCTTTGCTTGTTATTTTAAACACGTTTGAAGAGCAAGATGTGTTAGCTTTGCCAAAAGGTGAAAAGTTACTAAAAATATGCCTTAAATTAAGACTTATTAGAAAAAAATAACTTAAAATATGTCAAATGTGACAAAAATTTAAAAAACAACCAAAATATATTGACTTTTATTCTTACTTATGTTAAAAATAAATAGTAGGTTTGTTTTAATCAAAAATTTTTGGTTAAACTCATTTTAAAAAGTAGGAGGTTTATATCATGAACAAGACAGAATTAGTAGCAGCAGTTGCTGAAAAGGCTGGTCTTTCCAAGAAAGATGCTGATAAGGCTGTAGCAGCAGTTATCGATACCGTTATCGCTTCTCTAAAAGCAGGCGAGAAGGTTCAGCTCGTTGGTTTCGGTACTTTTGAAGTTCGTGAGCGCGCTGCAAGAAAGGGTATCAATCCTTTAACCAAGCAAGAAATCACTATCGCAGCTTCCAAGAATCCTGTATTTAAAGCAGGTAAGGCGTTCAAGGATGCCGTTGCAAAGTAATTAGCAATTAAATACTTTACGTATTACGGTTCAAGCCGCCCTGAAATATTGGGTGGCTTGGATTGTTTAGGAGAAATATAATGCGACTTGACAAATATTTAAAGGTCTCAAGACTGATTAAAAGAAGAACTATTGCTAACGAGGCTTGTGATGCCGGCAGAGTTACCGTTAATGATAAAGTAGCACGTGCATCTTACGATGTTAAAATGGGCGATATTATCGAAATATCTTTTGGTACGCGTCCTGTAAAAATTGAGGTTTTAAAGGTGCAGGAAACTGTTAAAAAGGACGACGCGACGCTTCTTTATAAAATCATTTAAAATGAATAAACTTAACACCCCGTAAATATATTTTTATGGGGTGTTTTTTTATGGAGCAGACTAAATTTAAAGATCATAACGTTATTGTTGAAAATAGAGAAAAATTAAACGTGTCAGGCGTGAGTGACGTAGTTTCCTTTGATGAGGAAACGATACTTCTTAAGACGGTGATGGGAAAAATTACTGTTAAGGGTGAAAATTTACGTATAGCGAGCTTTGATAACGAGATTGGTGACCTGATCGCAGAGGGAAAAATTCACGCCGTGGTTTATATGAGCGATGATAAAGATTCGGCTGGATTTTTTTCTAAACTATTTAGATGATTTATGTGGGAAATTAGTTCGTTTTCTCAAATATTAGCCTCGTTTTATGCCTTTTTATTGGGTATGTTACTGGCGCTTTTTTACGATATAATTAAAGTGACGAGAAAGTTAGGAATTAAAAATGAAATTTTAGTTTTTTTAGGGGATATATTTTTTAGTTTTTTTGCGGCTATTCTCACATTTTTGTTTTTACTTGTTTTCACAAACGGTGCATTACGCGCATACGTGATTTTATTAGAATTGATAGGTTTTATTGTTTTTAGAATAATCTTTTCGAAGCTTTTTTTGAAGTTTTTATATTTTCTTTTCTCACGTTTCAAAAAGATTTTCGTTATTGTTTCAACACTTCTTTTTAAATTTTCAAACAAAATTGAAGACATTTTATTAAAATTTGGTTCGATTATCAAAAAAACCTTTAAAAAAAGGATAAAATCAGCAAAAAAGTCTTGAAATATCCAACGGAATTGTTGTATACTAAATACAATAATTTATATTAGTTTTAACTAATATTTTTGGAGGATACGTAATGGCTCCTAAACCTAAGCGCGAAAAAAGTATAATAGTTAGATTGCTTGTTTTAGGCGTTTCTGTTTATATGATAATAACCCTATCTTCGCTTTTCGGTCAGCTAAGCAAAAAACGTGCGGAACTAGTTGAAAAGCAAGAGGTTTTGGCGAATATGCAGCTTGAACTTGATGACTTAAAAACACTTTTAGACGAGGGTACCGATAATCAAATTATTGAAAAGGCGGCAAGAGAGCGTCTGGGCTATGTTTTTTCAAATGAGGAAGTTTTTCTCGATATTTCGGGAAGCTGATATATAAAGCAATCTTTAGGAGGATATTTCAAATTTATGCAGCTTAATATTGGAGACATTGTTGAGGGAAAAATTACAGGAATTAAAGAGTATGGTCTTTTCGTTGATTTAGGTGAAGGTAAATCAGGAATGGTACATATATCTGAAGTTGCTTGTACATACGTTAGTAACATTAAAGAATTTGTACAAGAGGGTCAAACAGTGAAAATGAAGGTCCTTAATATTACCGAAGAGGGCAAGATTTCTCTTAGCATTAAAAAAGCTATTGAGGCTGATAAAAAGGCGGCTGCAGAACAGCGCCGTAAGGAGCACAAGTCATATCAACAGCCAAAGCCTGATACTTCTTATACCTGGACTCCTAAAAAATCAGAGCCTGCTTCCTTCGAGGAAATGATAAATCAATTTAAGGCAAGCAGTGACGAGAAATTTTCTGATTTAAAGCGTAAAAATCCTGAAACTCGCCGCTCAAAAAGAGGCGCAAACGTAAGATAATTAATTAGGGCAATTTCTGCAACGTTGGTAGAAGTTGCCCGTATTTTAAATTTGGTGATAAAATGACAGAAAAAATTAAAATGATAGCGCCCTGTCTTTTTGGTATTGAAAGCGTTTTGGCTGACGAGCTTAAAAGAATGGGTATAGATGACGTAACGGCTGAAAACGGCAGAGTGCTCTTTTCGGGCGATTTTAATATATTAGCCCGTGCTAATATCTGTTCTCGCTTTGCAGAGCGAATAATGATAAATATGGGGCAATTTACAGCCCTTACCTTTACCGAACTTTTTGATAACGTTAAGGCGCTTCCTTGGGAAAACTTTATCGGTAAATTAGATGCATTTCCCGTAAACGGTTCAAGTCTTAATTCAGCGCTTCACAGTATACCCGACTGCCAGTCGATTGTTAAAAAAGCAATAGTGGAACGTCTTAAATCAAAATACAACGTAACTTGGTTTGAAGAAACAGGTGCCGAGGTTAGGGTGCGCTTTTCAATCCTTAAGGATAACGTTACGCTAATGATTGATACTTCGGGCGAGGGGCTTCATAAGAGAGGCTACCGTAGAAATTCTAATGATGCACCTCTTAAAGAAACCCTTGCAGCTGCTATATGTGATTTGGCTAGAATTTATCCCGACACAAAGCTTTATGACCCTTTTTGCGGAAGTGGTACAATACTTATTGAAGCTGCATTAATGGCCACTAAAACCGCTCCCGGTCTCAGAAGGTTTTTTGCCGCTGAACGTTTTTCCTCTATTCCTAAAAACGTATGGCAAGAGGAGAGAATGAGGGCACAAGACCAAATTCTTCATAACATTGACTTTGTAGCTACGGGTTTTGATATTGACCCTAAATGCGTAGAACTTACTATGCAAAACGCTAAAAAAGCAGGTGTGGAAAAATACGTTAAGGTATCAGTTGCGGACGTCAATGATTTCAAAATTACCGATGAGCGTGCTTTAGTTATTACAAATCCTCCTTACGGTGAGAGACTGCTTGATATAAAACAAGCCGAAGCGCTTTATAAAGTTATGGGCAACGTATTTAAAGCAGAAGGCGGTAAAAAATATTTTGTTATAAGTCCGCACGATGATTTTGAAAAACTGTTTTCACGTCCTGCTGATAAGCGTCGCAAGCTTTATAATGGTATGATTAAATGTCAATACTATATGTATTTTAAAAACCAAAAATAAAGGATTTAAAAGGGGATTTTAATGCGATATCTATTTTTTATAAATCCTACTGCTGGAAAAGGGAAATTACAAGATTCAGTTGTTGCTGATATTAATGAGTATTTTTCTAAAACAAAATACGAATATAAAATACATATTACAACCCACAAAGGTGACGCTGAAGAAACAGCACGAAATGAAGCTAAAACGGGCGAGGACATTACAATGTTTGCCTGTGGCGGTGAGGGAACAGAATATGAAGTTTTAAACGGCATAATTGGTTTTGATAATGTTACCTTAGGTGTTATTCCTTGCGGTTCTGCAAACGATTTTTTGAAGTGCTTTTCAGATAAATCTTTATTTCTTGATATCGACAGGCAAATAAACGGTGATACCTTCTATATGGACGTTATTAAGGCGGACGATAGATACTGTCTTAACGGATGCTCTGCGGGTATGGATGCTATGGTGGGCAGGGATATGACCATTTTTAAAAATTGGCCACTGGTTTCCGGTTCTATGGCATATAATTTAGCTGTTGTCAAAGCCTTTTTCAGCAAAATCGGCGTTAAAATGAAAATCTCACTAGATAATGGCGACTATTTTGAAAAGGATTGTTTGTTTGCTGTTGTTGCAAACGGCCCTTGCTACGGCGGCGGTTATTTTGCGGCACCCAAAGCCGTACCAAACGACGGTGTTCTTGATTTTACCTCGGTTGATACAATTTCGAGATTTAATATTCTAAGGTTTTTGCCGCTTTATAAAGGCGGTAGACATTCACATCTTGAGTGCTGTCATCTTAATACTTGTAGCAGTATGGAATTTTTTTCAGAAAAACCAATACCTATTAATCTCGACGGTGAGATTGTTGTTAAAAATCATATGCGTTTTGATATTGTGAAAAATGGTGTGAAATTTGTTGTACCAAGAGGTATAAAAATATTAAACGTCGAAGAAAAAAATAAAATATTAACAGAAAGTAAACTTTAATTTTTTTACCATTTACTTTGCTTGACTTATTTGTTTTAGGTGCTATAATATATATTGCAAATTATTTTAAGGTATTTTTTACCTATGAAAAGGAGATATTATAATGACTATTAAGCCATTGGCTGACAATGTTGTAATCCGCGCTACTAAGGCTGAGGAGACAACCAAAAGCGGTATCGTTTTAACATCTGCTTCTAAAGAAAAATCCCAAATTGCAGAGGTTGTTGCTGTAGGCCCAGGCGGTATTGTTGACGGCAAAGAGGTTGCAATGACAGTTAAGGCGGGAGACAAGGTTATCTGCGCTAAATATGCCGGAAATGAAGTAAAATTTGAAGATGAGGAATATACTATTCTTCGTCTTTCCGATATTCTTGCGGTAGTAGAATAATACTTTAAAGGAGTAGTTATAGTTATGGCAAAGAACATTATTTTTGGCGAGGAAGCTAGAAAATCACTTCAAACAGGTGTTGATAAGCTTGCTAACGCCGTTAAGGTAACACTCGGTCCTAAGGGTAGAAACGTTGTTTTAGACAGAAAATTTGGTTCACCTCTTATCACTAACGACGGTGTTACAATTGCTAAGGAAATCGAGCTTGAGGACGCTTTTGAAAATATGGGCGCTCAGCTTGTAAAGGAAGTATCTGTAAAGACTAACGATGCCGCAGGCGACGGCACAACAACCGCTACAGTTTTAGCACAGGCTTTAATTGCCGAGGGTATGAAGAACGTTGCTGCGGGCGCTAACCCAATGATAGTAAAAAAGGGTATTAAGTCTGCTGTCGATACTGCAATCCAAACCATTATTAAGAATTCTAAGAAGGTATCAGGCTCTGCTGATATAGCAAGAGTCGCTACCGTTTCTTCGGGTGATGAGGTTATCGGTAACCTTATCGCTGAGGCTATGGAAAAGGTTACTGCAGATGGCGTTATCACCGTCGAAGAATCAAAGACTGCTGAGACCTACTCTGAGGTTGTTGAGGGTATGCAGTTTGACAGAGGCTACATCACACCTTATATGGTAACCGATTCTGATAAGATGGAAGCAATAATCGACGACGCACTTCTTCTTATAACTGACAGAAAGATTTCAAGCATTCAGGATATTTTACCAATTCTTGAGCAGATTGTTCAAACAGGCAAGAAGCTAGTAATCATTGCTGAGGATATCGAGGGTGAAGCTCTTTCAACCCTTATCGTTAATAAGCTTCGCGGCACCTTTACCTGTGTTGCTGTAAAAGCTCCGGGCTTTGGTGACAGAAGAAAAGAAATGCTTCGTGATATCGCAACTCTCACAGGCGGAGAGGTAATTTCCGAAGAGTTGGGATTTGACCTTAAGGATACAACCCTAGCGCAGCTTGGTAGAGCTCGTCAGGTTAAGATTCCTAAGGAAAACACCATTATTGTTGACGGCGCAGGCGCTAAAGAAACAATTAAAGAAAGAGTTAATCAGATTAAGAGTCAGTTAGCTGAAACCACCTCTGATTTTGACCGTGAGAAGCTCCAAGAGCGTCTTGCTAAGCTTTCAGGCGGTGTTGCTGTAATCAAGGTTGGTGCTGCTACCGAAATCGAAATGAAGGATAAGAAGCTTCGTATTGAAGATGCACTTTCTGCTACCAAGGCTGCAGTTGAAGAGGGCATTGTTGCAGGCGGCGGCGTAGCACTTCTTAATGCTATTCCTGCGGTTGCGGCTTTAGCTGAGAATGCACAGGGTGACGAAAAGACAGGTGTTAACATTG
>JAZLAD010000131.1:0-4362 GCA_045613005.1 Acutalibacteraceae bacterium
AAGCGGAGTTTCTCCCGAAAAGGGACTTTATACCGCAATAGTTGCAGGTTTTGTAATATCAATGTTTGGCGGAAGCAGGGTTAATATCTCAGGTCCCACCGCCGCATTTGCCGTAATCGTTGCGGGAATCGTTGCGACCTACGGGGTCAGCGGTCTTGTAATTGCAACCATTATGGCGGGAATAATTCTTATAGTAATGGGACTTTTAAATTTCGGTTCACTTATAAAATACATACCACATACCATTACCGTAGGTTTTACCTTTGGCATTGCGGTAACAATAGCCATAGGTCAGATAAAGGACTTTTTAGGTCTTACCTTCGAAAAGGGTACTAACGCAATAGAAACGGCAGAAAAGGTAGAAGCGGTAGTGAATTCTATCGGCACGATAAACTGGCAGGCGCTGATAACAGGCGCAGTCGCCCTTGCAATTTTGATACTCTGGCCGAAACTCAGCAAAAAAATCCCCGCATCACTTATCGCCGTAGTTTTGGTAACAGCAATAGTTAAGCTTTTAAAGTTGGAGGTTAACACGATAGGTGACCTTTATACAATTTCGGGCTCACTGCCTTCTTTTTCGGTGCCTAACTTTAATTTGCATACTATAAAACAGCTTATTCCGTCTGCTTGTACCATTGCAATTTTGGCAGGTGTTGAGTCGCTTCTTTCCTGTGTTGTGTCGGATGGTATGATAAACGACCGCCACAATTCAAATACCGAGCTTATAGCACAGGGACTTGGCAATATCTGTTCAGGCTTTTTTGGCGGTATTCCCGCCACAGGTGCTATTGCCCGTACCGCCGCCAACGTTAAAAACGGTGGCAGAACACCAATATCGGGTATAGTTCACGCCATAGTTTTACTGCTGATTTTAGTTGTGCTGATGCCCTATGCCGCGTGGATTCCTATGCCCGTTATTGCCGCGATACTGTTTATGGTGGCGTATAATATGTGTGAGTGGAAGCAGATAAA
Source organism: Acutalibacteraceae bacterium (assembly GCA_045613005.1). Classification (GTDB taxonomy): domain Bacteria; phylum Bacillota; class Clostridia; order Oscillospirales; family Acutalibacteraceae; genus UBA737. The sequence continues at coordinate 973 of JAZLAD010000131.1, forward strand.
GCACATCTTCAAAACGGCACCGCTTTACGACGATGCAATTTTAATCATCACCTTTTTGCTCACCGTAATTTTTGACCTTGTAGTAGCAATAGAGATAGGTATGGCACTGCATTTAATATGTCTTGTATTTAAGAAAATAAAAGAGCGTAAGACCAAAGCATCAGAAACACAAGAATAAAACACGGCTTGTCAACTAAAACGCCCTGTTTGGTTGACAAATTTTATAACTTTGGCTTTGCTTTGGCGAAAAAATGATAAAAAACGCTTAAAAACCCCTTTTGCAACCATCTTTTTTGTCGAAAAACCCACTTGAAAGTATATTATTGTTATGATATAATATATTAACTACAATATTATCAGAAAAGGTAGAGTTTTTAATGGCGTCCCAGTATACGTTTCTTATCAGTAAATTGCTTAATGGTATAGCAACGGAAAAAGCTTGCTTTGGCAAAGCAAATATGAATTCACAAGTCATCTAAGAGGTTGATTTTAGCAACCCCTTTAGGTGACTTTATCTTTTTTCTAAAAAAATTAACCTTTTTTATAAAAAAACAATAAAATTTCAGAACTTTATGCAAATGAAAGGTGGCTCCTTCTTTGACAGAAAAGGATTTAAAAAAGTTAACGCGTTATCAACTTTTAGAGATGCTGATTGCTCAGACTCAACGTGCAGACGAGCTTGAAAAACGTCTTGAAGAAACGGAAAAACAACTAAAAGAGCAGAACATAGAGCTCTCGTCCCTAGGCTCTATCGCCGAGGCTTCGTTGCAGCTGTGGGGCGTATTTCAGGCGGCGCAGGAGGCGGCAGACACATACGTAGCCGCCGCAAAAAAACGCGCCAAGGAAATTGAGGCAAAAGCTCAAAAAAAGGCAGCAGAAATTTCCCTTGCGGATAACAGCGGCGAGGATGAAAGTAACGTATGAAAAAGAAAACAGAAAAGCTAGTAAAACAAACGCCTTTGCTTGAGGATCTGCAAAAGGAACTAAAGCGCGAACGGTATAAACGCCGTTTCAGAAGACTGCTCCGCAGTACAGTAAACGCATTAATTGTTGTTGCGGCGGTTGCGGCGCTGATAGCAACGCTGATTTTGCCCGTTTTGCAGATAGCGGGTACGAGTATGGAGCCTACTCTTAACGACGGAGATATAGTTTTACTTGTAAAAACCAAAAATTTAAAAAGCGGCGACCTTTGTGCCTTTTACTATTCAAACAAAATTCTGATTAAGCGTGTAATAGCAACACCGGGCGATTATATCTGGATTGAAGCTGACGGCACGGTGTTTTTAAACGGAAAAGAATTGGACGAGCCCTATATCACCAAAAAAGCGTTGGGCGAGTGTGACGTTGAGTTTCCGTATCAGGTGCCCGAAAACAACTATTTTCTTATGGGTGACCAAAGGGAAACCTCTATAGATAGCCGAAGCAGTACCATAGGCTGTGTTCCTGAGGACCAGATGGTTGGAAAAATCTTTTGTAAATTCTGGCCGTTATCAGAATTTAAGTTTATAAAAAAATAAATTTTCATACCGTCTGAAAGGGGGTGTGATCTTGCCGGAGAATAATGGCGCATTATTAAAACAACTGAATATTAACCTTTCTTCACGTCGCAATCTCTGGAAGATTGTCACTACCCTGTCCTTTGCGGTAATACTTACGGTTTTCTGGAGCTTAAAGCTTACGGGTATAGGTGTTGCAGGCGAGGCGTTTTGCGGAAAAAGTGAACATATACACTCGGCTGACTGCCAAAATCCGTGCTTAATAGATGAGCACGTGCACTTAGAGAGCTGTTACAGCAATATAAACGCAGATTTAGAAACAAGTGATGATTGGGAAAAAACTATTTCCGATTTAGTCAGGGGGCCAACCGTTAAGGAAAACGCGGTTTTGGTAGCTAAATCACAGCTGGGCTACACCGAAAGCATACAGAATTTTCAGGTCGATGCAAACGGAGTTCGCCGAGGTATCACCAGATACGGTCAGTGGTATGGCAACCCTTACGGTGATTGGTCGGCAATGTTCGTAAGCTTCTGTCTTGAATATGCGGGAGCTGATTCTGTTCCGACAAACGCGGGTGTTGAGGCTATGCGGCTGGAGTGGGAATCAGCAAAGCTTTATGCCGACGCAAAAAGCAAAGAGCCCGAAATAGGAAACCTTGTTTTCTTAAGAAAGGATGCCAACGCAAAAGTAGCCAATAGCGTAGCGATTATTACGGGTATAGACCAAAATACAATCACAGTGATAGCGGGTGACGTGGATAATGCGGTAGCAGAAATAAGCTATGGTTTAAACGATAGCGCTATTTTAGGCTACGGCTTAACACCTGAAAAAAGGCTAATGCTTATGGCGGCGGCAGCACCCAAGGCACCAAGCTATACAGTTTGGCTTGACGGTACCGACGGCGGACTCGGTCATCTTACAGGTTCGCCAAACACCGCTTACACCGTTCAGGGCGGAAGCAGTATAAAGCTGCCTGAAAGTTGGACCTCACCTAGTAAGTACAGCTATAAGCTTCGCGGTTGGTATGACGTAACCAACCACCGCTACTATGCCGCGGGTGCCGAAATGGAGGTAACGGGTAACGCAGTTCTTTATGCCGATTGGGTTGCAAGTAGCTACGATTTGGGTGTGTTTAACGCTCAGGTAAGCGACACTGTCAGCACCAACTCGTTTATAACGACCTATATGTTCGACTATAATTACCTCTTTAACGTTCAATCTTCCAACGCACAGGTAAACGTAAGCTCGAGCAGTCACTCTGAAAAATGGTCGTTGATCACTTCAGGAAACGTAAATTACGCAGGACAAAAGACCTTCGATTTCGTTTTCACCGATAACGACAGTGAGGGAAGTCTTAACATACCAAGCAACCGTGACAACCGAAATCGCTACCACGATGCAACCACGGTTACCTCGGGAATTTATTCTCCCGAGCTTGGCGAACTGCTTTTCTCACCCGACAATGCGTTTGATGCGCAAACGGGAACGGGCGTTTTAGGTAAAACCTATTTAGGAACGGGCGACCACCTCTTTAAGATTATGGAAGACCCGAATCACGAGCGTTACGGTTATTACTATTATGATTCAAAGCGAAATGCCGCTTCGTATAATCAGACCAACGGCAGATTTTACGTTTATGATTATTTGTCGGCAACGTCCGACTCGATAGGCGGTGCATATTCAGACTTCTTACCGCTTAACTCCCCTTATGCCAACACCAATGGTAAAACGGTGGGAACTTACAACTACAACGGTGTTGACGGAGAATACAGCGGTGTTCCCCATTATCGATACGACTCAAAGTATAATTCGGGCGATTACAACTCGGCAAACAACACCTCTACCGATTATGCCTACGGTATGCGAATGGATATTAACTTCTACCTTCCAAAC
>JAZLAD010000132.1:0-2089 GCA_045613005.1 Acutalibacteraceae bacterium
TAAAAGACAGGGAATCCTCTGTCTTTTTTGTTTTTGCTCACCTTTTTGGTGGGTGGGAGAATTTTTGAAAAAAATTTCAAAATATCCAAAGATTACACTTGACAATCACTCGACCATATGATAATATAGTATCAAAGATAAGAATTGGAGGCGTTAAAATGATAACGAAATATCCCGGAACAACTATAGAGGTGCTATCTATAGAAAAAGGCGGTTCAAAGGTTTTGTTTAATGGTCTCTTCGCCGCAGGCGGCGTTACTCTATCTCAGGTTTCCAATATGACAGGGCTTGAACCCTATCTCATTCAAAACTGGGTGAAGCGCAAATTTCTTTCACACCCAAAAAACAAGGTCTATAATAAAGAACAGTTTGCAAGAATAGTAATTATTAATATGCTTCGCGAAATTTTGCAGATAGAGTCTATTTGCAGTCTTTTGCAGGTGATAGAGGGTCCAACTATGAGTACCCTTGACGATCTTATAAAGGATGATGAGCTATACCACCGATATTTTAATATGATCTGCGAGCAAGACGTAGATATGCTTGACAAGGCCACCGTGTTAAAACTAGCCGAAGAGGCTACCGAGGACTTTAAATCCACAATTCCCGGAGGCAGAAGAAAGCTTGTAAAAATCTTGCAGATTATGTTTTACGCACACAAAGCGGCGCGACTTAGCGACCGCGCAAAAGAGTTAATCTCTTCTCTTGATTAGTTTTTTACCATTTATTTAAGGGGGAAATTATATGTTTATTGAATGGTGGAATTCAATAGGTCTTGCAGCGCAGATTTTTTACTGTATTGCCATTCCTGCCACTTTAATACTTTTAGTGCAAACTATACTTATGTTCCTAGGCCTTGACGATAGCGCCGAGGCTGACGTTGATTTTGACACCGACGTAGGTGATATTGATATCGACGACGGTGCTTTGGACGACGGTTTAACCGACATAGGTGACCTTGACGCTCTTTACTTCTTTACGTTCAGAGGAATTGTAGCATTCTTTGTTGTGTTCGGTTGGGTCGGAATTGCAATGCAGTCGGCAGGTGTAAACCTAGCTATCACCTTGATTGTCGCCACCGTTTGCGGTCTTTCTATAATGGTAGCAATAGCCTATCTTTTCAGAGCCATTATGAAGCTTCGAAGCGACGGAACGGCTGACAACCGCAACGCACTCGGCGTTGCAGGAAAGGTATATCTTACAGTACCGCCTTCACGTTCGGGCGAGGGTAAGGTTAACATTATGCTACAGGGCGCATACGTTGAACGAAATGCCGTTACCGACGAAGCTGAGCCTATCCCTACCGGCCACGAGATAATCGTTGTCGGTACTAGCGGACAGACCAGCGTAGTTGTTAAACGTAAATAAATTATTTTAAACGGAGGAGAAAATTATGAGTTTTGAAATCATCCTACTTGTCTGTGCTATAGCACTTGTCCTGATATCCTTCATCGCATGGATATGTTCAAGATACAAGAAATGTCCTTCTGACAAGGTTATGGTAGTGTACGGTTCTATCGGTAAGAACAGTGACGGTTCAAACCGCAGTGCTAAATGTATCCACGGCGGTGCGGAATTCGTTATTCCTGTGTTCCAGTCCTATTCTTATTTGGACCTCACCCCTATCTCCATTCAGGTTGACCTTAAAAACGCACTTTCAAAGCAGAACATCCGTATCGACGTTCCTTCGAGATTTACAGTTGGTATCTCTACCGAACCGGGTGTTATGCAAAACGCCGCTGAGCGTCTTTTAGGCCTACAGCTTTCTGAAATTCAGGAGTTATCTAAAGATATCATCTTCGGTCAGTTAAGACTTATCATTGCAACAATGGATATCGAGGATATCAACACAAACCGTGATAAGTTCCTAGCCGCTGTTAGTGAAAACGTTGAAACCGAGCTTAAGAAAATCGGTCTTCGCCTTATCAACGTTAACGTTACCGACATAAGCGACGAATCAGGCTATATAGCAGCTCTTGGTAAAGAGGCGGCTGCTAAGGCTATAAACGATGCTAAAAAGAGCGTTGCTGAGCAGGATAGAGAAGGTTCTATCGGTGAGGCAAACGCTAAGAAGGAGCAGAGAATCGAA
>JAZLAD010000133.1:0-5250 GCA_045613005.1 Acutalibacteraceae bacterium
TGGGCAGAAGCGAAAACAGCCGTAACCGAGTTTTTGTTGAGGACGGTTGTGGTATCAGAACTCAGGCTTTTGACGAGTCTAAAATGGTTGTCCCCCACTTAATTATATATGCACCTCTAAGAGTTCTCGGTAATAAAACTATAGTTACCAACGGCGACCAGACCGACACTATCTACGAGCTTATGGATAGACAAATGACCTTTGAACAGGCGCTACGCACTAGAGAATTTGAAGATGATGTGCCAAATTATACACCTAGAATTTCCGGTATTATCCGTCTTGAAAACGAAGATATGAATTTTGCAATGTCTATTTTAAAGTCAGCTGAGGGTGACGGTTCTTCATGCCAGAGATACACCTATGCTTACAGCAATCCGCTTCCGGGCAGATTTAAGTTCATACATACCTACAAGTGCGACGGTAATCCGCTTCCAAGCTTTGAGGGTGAGCCAAAAACATTAGAGCTTCCAGACGTAGATATAGATACACTCACCAATTTAATTTGGGAGAATTTAAACAGCGATAACAAGGTTTCCCTTTTTGTAAGATATATCGACTTAGCAACAGGCAAATTCGATTCTAGAATTGTAAACAAGAATAAGTAATTGAGATTTACTTTAAATACGGAGGAATAAAAATGAAAGAATTTGAACTTAAATACGGTTGCAACCCTAACCAAAAGCCTTCTAAAATTTATATGGCTAACGGTAGTGAGTTACCAATTAAGATACTTTGCGGCAGACCCGGTTTTATTAACTTCCTTGATGCATTTAACTCTTGGCAGCTTGTAAAAGAGTTGAAAACTGCACTTGGTCTTCCTGCTGTTACTTCTTTTAAGCACGTAAGCCCTACCTCTGCTGCTGTTGGTATTCCTCTGTCAGACAAGCTAAAGAAGGCTTGTTTTGTAGACGATATTGAGGGTCTAGACGAGTCACCACTTGCTTGTGCGTACGCTCGTGCCCGCGGTACCGACCGTATGTGCTCATTCGGTGACTGGGTAGCCCTTTCCGATGTTTGTGACGTTAAAACAGCAGAGCTTATCAAACGTGAGGTATCTGACGGTGTTATCGCCCCAGGCTACGAGCCTGAAGCTCTTGAGATTCTAAAATCTAAGAGAAATGGCAACTACAATATTGTTGAAATAGACCCTGATTATATTCCCGAAGAAAAGGAAACCAAACAGGTATTTGGTATTACCTTTGAGCAGGGAAGAAATAATTTCAAAATTGATGAGGATTTACTCTCAAATATAGTAACCGAAAATAAGATTTTACCTGAAAATGCTAAGCGTGATCTTATAATTGCTCTTATCACACTTAAATATACACAGTCTAATTCAGTTTGCTTTGCAATTGACGGTCAGGCTATCGGTGTAGGTGCCGGTCAGCAGTCACGTGTTCACTGCACAAGACTTGCAGGCAGCAAGGCTGACACTTGGTTTTTAAGACAGTATGATAAGGTTTTAAATCTTCCTTTTAAGGATGATATCAAGCGTCCTGACAGAGATAACGTTATTGACGGCTATATCAATCGTAACGAAGAGGACGTTTGTGCTGAGGGTAATTGGCAGAAATATTTTAAAACCCGTCCTGAGCCATTAACCGACGATGAAATCAAGACTTATCTTTCAACCATTTCAGGCGTTTCCTTAGGCTCCGATGCTTTCTTCCCATTCGATGATAATATTGAGCGTGCTAAAAAGAGCGGTGTTTCATATATTGCAGAGCCGGGCGGTTCTATCAGAGATGACGTTGTTATTGACTGTTGCAATAAGTACGGTATGACAATGGCATTTACCGGTATGAGACTTTTCCATCACTAATATAGCAAAAGTTTAAGGAGAATTTGTTATGAAGATAATGGTAGTAGGCTCGGGTGGCCGAGAGCACGCCATAATTAAAAAATTAAAAGAAAACAAATCCATCACCGAAATCTATGCAGTACCCGGTAACGGCGGTATGGCAAAGGATGCTACCTGTGTTAATATCGGTGCTAAGGATTTAGATAAAATAGTCGAGTTTGCAAAGGATACACAAATCGACTATGCAGTTGTAGCACCTGATGATCCGTTGGTGCTCGGCTGTGTTGACAGATTAAACGAGGTTGGCATTCCTTGCTTTGGTCCAACAGCGGCTGCTGCAGCTATCGAGGGCAGTAAAGTGTTCTCCAAGAATCTTATGAAGAAATACGGTATTCCAACCGCAGAATATGAGGTTTTTGATAACGCAGATAAGGCCATGGAATATCTCAAAACATCACCTATTCCCGTTGTTATCAAGGCAGACGGTTTGGCACTCGGTAAGGGCGTAATTATTGCCGAAACCAGAGAAGATGCGTATGATGCTGTAAACTCTATAATGAACGACAAAAAGTTTGGAGATAGCGGCAACAACATAGTTGTAGAAGAATTTTTAACAGGCCCTGAGGTATCGGTGCTTTCTTTCACCGACGGTGAAACTGTTATCCCTATGATTTCTTCTATGGACCATAAGCGTGCAGGTGATAACGATACAGGCCTCAATACGGGCGGTATGGGTACGGTAGCACCAAATCCTTACTACACAAAAGAAATAGCAGACGAGTGTATGGAGACAATTTTCCTACCCACAATCCGTGCTATGCAAGAGGAAAACAGAACCTTCAAAGGTTGCCTTTATTTCGGTCTTATGCTAACACCGAAAGGACCAAAGGTTATTGAATACAACTGCCGTTTCGGTGACCCTGAAACTCAGGTTGTATTACCGTTACTCCAAAGTGATTTGCTTACAATAATGCAGGCAACAACCAACGGCACACTAAAGGATACCGAGGTTAAGTTTAGCGATAAAAACGCTTGTTGTGTAATTATGGCATCAAAGGGTTATCCAGAGTCTTACGAAAAGGGCTTTGAACTAACTTATCCCGAGGCTATATCCAATAACGTTTTCGTTGCAGGTGCCGCAATTAAGGACGGTAAGTTAGTTACAAACGGTGGAAGAGTTTTAGGTGCTACAGCTATTGCTGATACCTTAAAAGAGGCAATTGACGGTGCTTATGCTTTAACCGACCAAATTAAATTTGAAAACTCATATTTAAGACACGATATAGGTGCCAGAGCGCTAAAAGCAGGGGAGGCAAAATAATGGTATACAGAGTTTACGTTGAAAAGAAAAAGGAACTTGCAAACGAAGCTGCAGCGCTGCTTAGCGATGCTAAAAACCTTCTTCAGATCAAAAATATTACCGACGTTAGAGTTATAAATAGATACGACGTTGAAAACATTGAAGAAAAGCTTTTTGAATACGCAAAAATCACAGTTTTTTCCGAGCCACAGCTTGATATCGTATCTGACGATTTTAACTCTGAAGGAGCTTTTGTTTTTGCTGTTGAATATCTACCGGGTCAGTTTGACCAGCGTGCAGATTCTGCGGCGCAGTGTATTCAGATTATTTCACAAGGGGAAAGACCAATCGTTAAAACGGCTAAAATTTACGTGCTATACGGTGATTTAACCGAAGAGGAAATTGCTGAAATTAAAAAGTACGTTGTAAACCCTGTTGAAGCTAGAATCGCTACTTTGGAAAAGCCTGAAACTCTAAAGGCAGAGTACGACATTCCAACCGAGGTTAAAACTCTAGACGGTTTTATAAAGCTTGACCGTGAGGGACTTGCAAACTTTGTAAAAGAATTCGGTCTTGCAATGGACATTGACGATATAGCATTTTGTCAGGAATATTTCAAATCAGAGGACAGAGACCCTACAATCACCGAAATCCGTATGATTGATACATATTGGTCTGACCATTGCCGTCATACCACCTTCTTAACCACTATTGATAACGTTTCTTTTGAGGACGAGCTTTTACAGAACGCTTATAACGATTATCTTGCAGTTCGTAAAGAGCTTGGCAGAACAAAACCAATCTGCCTTATGGACTTAGCTACTATTGCCGTTAGAAAATTAAAGGCAGACGGTAAACTTTCAAAGCTTGATGAATCCGAAGAAATCTACGCCTGCACAGTTAAAATGGAGGTTGAGGTTGACGGTGAAAAACAGCCTTGGTTATTGCTCTTTAAAAACGAGACACATAACCACCCAACCGAAATCGAGCCTTTCGGCGGTGCGGCTACCTGTATAGGCGGCGCAATCCGTGACCCGCTTTCAGGTCGTTCGTACGTGTATGCCGCTATGCGTGTAACGGGTGCTGCTGATCCTACAAAGCCCGTTAGCGAAACACTAAAGGGAAAATTACCACAAAGAAAGATAGTTACAACTGCGGCTGCAGGATATTCTTCATATGGTAACCAGATAGGTCTTGCAACCGGTATAGTTGATGAAATCTATCACGACGGTTATGCCGCAAAGCGTATGGAAATCGGTGCAGTTATTGCGGCTGCTCCTGCCGCTACTGTTCGCCGTGAAGTACCAGCCCCCGGTGACGTTGTAATACTCCTTGGCGGTGCTACAGGCCGTGACGGTTGCGGTGGTGCTACAGGTTCTTCTAAATCACACACCCTAGAATCACTTGAAAGCTGCGGCGCAGAGGTTCAGAAGGGTAATGCACCTGAAGAAAGAAAACTACAGCGTCTTTTCAGAAACAAGGAAGCTTGTCTTATGATTAAGCGTTGCAACGACTTCGGTGCAGGCGGTGTGTCGGTTGCTATCGGTGAATTGGCTGACGGTCTTGAAATCGACCTTAACGCTGTTCCTAAGAAGTATGAAGGACTTGACGGTACAGAGCTTGCTATCAGCGAATCACAAGAGCGTATGGCAGTTGTTATTGAGAAGGAAAATATTGATGCCTTCTTAGAACTAGCTAAGAAAGAAAATCTTAATGCAAAGCAGGTTGCGGTTGTTAAGGCCGAGCCTAGACTTGTTATGAACTGGAACGGCAAGAAAATTGTTGATATCAGCCGTGAGTTCTTAAATTCAAACGGTGCTGAAAAGCATATTGATATTGCTCCAAATAACTGCGGCGATTACGATATTAAGGTAAGCGGTGGCTTTAAGGAAAACTATGAAGCATTAGCACGTGACCTTAATATGTGCTCAAAGCGTGGACTTTCAGAGCGATTTGACTCTACAATCGGTGCAGGTACAGTTCTTATGCCATTCGGCGGTAAGTATCAGCAAACACCAATTCAGGCTATGGTAAACAAGATATCGGTTGAAAACGGTCACACCGATAATTGCTCTTATATGGCTTGGGGTTACAACCCGTTCATTACCGAGATTAGTCCATATCACGGCGCATATTTAGCGGTTGTTGA
>JAZLAD010000134.1:0-3220 GCA_045613005.1 Acutalibacteraceae bacterium
GTGAGACAGGTCTCACAGTGATATTTTTGATAAATCAAAAGTTATATTAAAACCTTACGGTTTTAGTGATATTTTATTCGCCAATAAACTGCCGAAGGCAATATAACTTGAACGAAGTTCAAATATAACTGCGAAGCAATATAACTCGCCTATGGCGAATAAAACTGGGAGACTTCCTTATGAGAAGTCTCCCTATGCCTTGCACTTTTTGTTTTAATTTTCCCTAAGTAGTTGGTTTAACATATCCATAGTTTCTTTCTCAGGCTCGGGGATATGGGTGAGGGGGAAGGGAATTCCCATTTTATCGTATTTAACCTGACAAATTTTTCTAAAGGGGAGAAGCTCTACCTTGTCTACGCAAAGGTGCTCTTTTGCTAACTTTTTAAGGGCGAGGATATTTTCCTTTGTATCGTTAAGGGTAGGTATTATTACCTGTCTTAGCGTTGTCGGAATACACCTTTTGTTTAGATAATCTAAAAACTCAAGCGGTGCATCTAAACTACAACCGACGTACTGCTTATACTCCTCGTCACTAGTAAATTTAATATCTAAAAGCACACGGTCGGTAACGTCAAGTAAAGCCTTTGTTTCATCGTTTAAAACTGTACCCGCTGTGTCAAGACAGGTGTTTATTTGCATCTCTTTTGAGAGGGTAAAAACTTCTTTTACAAACTCTGATTGTAATAAAGGCTCGCCGCCCGAAACGGTGATACCGCCCTTATCTCCAAAATATTCTTTACAGCGCAAGGCTTTGCCAACTATTTCCTCGGCGGTGTAATTTATGGCACCATCAAAATCCCAGGTATCAGGGTTATGACAGTAAGAGCATCTTAAATTACAGCCTTTGAGAAAGACCACAAATCTCACGCCCGGACCGTCAACGGTGCCAAGGCTTTGAATAGAGTGAATAAGACCCTGCGTTTTATTTAAGACTTTACTACTCATAGCGCTTCGTGGAAGGTACGGCTTATAACCTCTCGCTGTTGTTCACGGGATAGCTTGTTAAAGTTTACAGCATAGCCCGAAACACGAATTGTAAGGTTTGGATAAAGCTCGGGTTCCTCATAAGCCTTCATTAGAGTTTCGCGGTTCATAACGTTTATATTTATGTGGTGCGCCTTCTTCGCAAAGTAGCCGTCAAGAATAGAAACTAGGTTTCCTATACGCTCGTCTTCGGTTCTGCCGAGTGCCTCGGGGGTTATCGAGAAGGTGTTTGAAATACCGTCACGGCAATCGTCATAGGATAGCTTTGCAACCGAGTTAAGAGATGCCAGTGCGCCGTTTTCTTCACGGTTGTGCATTGGGTTAGCGCCTGGGGCAAATGGGGCAAAAGCCTTTCTGCCGTCAGGCGTAGCGCCTGTGTTTTTGCCGTAAATAACGTTAGAGGTAATTGTTAGCACCGATAGGGTGTGGATAGCATCGCGGTAGGTTGGAGTTTTTCTTAGTTCTCCGATTACACGCTGTGTCATTTCCTTTGCAATAAGGTCAACCCTGTCGTCATCGTTACCGAATTTCGGGAAATCGCCTGTGGTTTCAAAGTCGGTAATATAGCCCTCATCGTCAAAAAATGGACGAACGTTTGCAAATTTTATAGCGCTAAGGGAGTCTGCAACAACCGATAGACCTGCAATACCAAACGCCATAAATCTTTCAACAAAGGTATCGTGGAGTGCCATCTGTGTCTTTTCATAGGCACACTTATCGTGCATATAGTGGATTACGTTCATAGTATTAACGTAAAGACGGCAAAGCCACTCGAGATAAATATTAAATCTCTCCATTACCTTCTCGTAATCGAGTTTTTCACAAGTAAGCGGTGACATCTTAGGACCAACACTCATTTTGCTTGTGGTATCATATCCGCCGTTTAGGGCAATAAGTAATAGTTTAGCAAGGTTGCAACGTGCACCGAAGAACTGCATCTGCTTTCCAAGCTTCATTGCCGAAACACAACAAGCAATAGCATAATCGTCACCGTAAATTGGACGCATAATATCGTCGTTTTCGTACTGAATAGAGTCGGTATCAGCAGATACCTTTGCGCAGTAACGCTTAAAGGCTTCTGGCAGAGAGTTAGACCAAAGAATAGTGAGGTTAGGCTCAGGGGAGGGACCTAAAGTGTAGAGGGTGTTGAGAATACGGAAGCTGCTTTTACTTACAAGTGTTCTTCCGTCCTCACCCATACCGCCTACAGCCTCGGTAATCCACATTGGGTCGCCGCCGAAAAGCTCGTTGTATTCAGGTGTGCGAAGGTGTCTGGCTAGTCGCAGCTTAATAACAAAATCGTCAAGCAATTCCTGTGCTGTAGCCTCGGTTAAAACACCGTTTTCAATATCTCTTTCAATGTAAATATCAAAGAAGGTTGCTACTCTGCCAAGTGACATTGCGGCACCGTTTTGCTCTTTAATGGCGCCAAGATATGCAAAATAGGTCCACTGAATAGCCTCTTTGGCGTTTGCCGCCGGACCGCTTATATCAAAACCGTAAATCTGAGCCATTTCCTTTAGATATCCAAGGAAGGTAATTTGTTTGTTAAGTTCTTCAAAAAGACGAATTTGGTCGGTGTCAAAATTTCCTGCCGACAGCTTCTTTCTATCTTTTGCCTTTTCTTCGATAAGTCGGTCAACACCGTAAAGAGCAACGCGACGGTAGTCACCTATAATTCTGCCTCTGCCGTAAGCATCGGGAAGACCTGTGATAACGTGACACTTTCTAACTTTACGCATTTCGTCGGTATAAGAACGGAAAACGGCATCGTTATGGGTGGTGTGGTAATGGAATTCTTCCTCTATTTTAGAGCTTAGTTTATAACCGTAAGCTTCACAAGCCTGTCTTGCCATTCTGATACCGCCAAATGGGTTTACACCTCTTTTAAGCGGTCGATTAGTTTGAAGACCTACAATTATTTCTTCGTTCTTATCAATATAACCCGCAGGATAGCTTGTAAGTGATGAAACGGTTGTGGTGTCAATAGCAATAACACCGCCGTATTGACGCTCAAGTGACAATAAAAGGTCTACCTTTTTCATAATGTTTTTAGTTCTCTCGGTAGCACTCGCTAAAAAGCTTTCGTCACCCTTATATTCCTTATAGTTTGTCTGTATAAAATCACGAACGTTAATTTCGTTTTTCCAAACGTCACCTTTAAATCCGTTCCAATTCTTATGTTCCATAAAACGCCTCCTAGAAAAGTAAAAAACTGCAAATCGCAACAAAAAAA
>JAZLAD010000135.1:0-11296 GCA_045613005.1 Acutalibacteraceae bacterium
GATAAAAAAACTCTCGTTCTTCAGAACGAGAGTTTTTTGGAGGCACCACCCAGATTTGAACTGGGGATAAAGGCTTTGCAGGCCTCTGCCTTACCACTTGGCCATGGTGCCGTATTTGGTTTTTAAGGGAAAAGAAAGGGCGCTTTTTTAAGCGCCCTATGGAGCGGATTACGAGGCTCGAACTCGCTACCTCAACCTTGGCAAGGTTGCGCTCTACCAGATGAGCTAAATCCGCATACAATGGTGCCTCCGGTCGGAATCGAACCAACGACACGAGGATTTTCAGTCCTCTGCTCTACCGACTGAGCTACAGAGGCAAAATGGCGACCTGGATGGGGCTCGAACCCACGACCTCTAGCGTGACAGGCTAGCGTTCTAACCAACTGAACTACCAGGCCAAATGTGGTGGGAACAACAGGGCTCGAACCTGTGACCCTCTGCTTGTAAGGCAGATGCTCTCCCAGCTGAGCTATGCTCCCACGTTGCTGGTTTCGCTGGCGCTAACTGTTACCTACTCACCGGCGACGAACATTATATTACCATAATATAATATCATTGTCAAGCATTTTTTATGCTAAATTTAAAAAATTTTTTAAAAACTTTATTTTTTGTTATTGTGCGTATGCTTTATAGAGGTTAAACTGGTCGTTAACTGCGGGCCAACGCGCCTCGGCGTTGAGTGCTACGCATATATACTCGTTGCCTGAATTTGATTTTCCGAAGGTTGCGATGCAGTATCCCGATTGACCGACGTAGCCTGTTTTACCACCCTCGATTACTGCGCTTTCAGGTTCGGTGCCGTACATATAGTTAAATAACGTGCTGTGCATTTCAAGTCCCTCAGGGTGCTGAGGAGTTTTTGTGCTTGTGTAGGTTTGTGTTGTAAGTATCTTTCTGCAAAGCTCGTTTTTCATAGCTTCCTTCAAAATAACGGCAAGGTCCTGAGGTGTGGTGTAATGGTTTTTATTATAAAGACCTGTGCAGTTTGTAAAGTTTGTGTTTTCAAGACCTAACTCTTTAGCCTTTTTATTCATAAGCTTTACAAATTCTTCTTCGCTGCCCGCAACCATTTGAGCAAGACCAATGGAAGCGTCGCCGCCCGACGGCAGAATAGTACCGTAGAGCATATCCTTAACCGTTATAACCTCGCTTGATAAAAAGCCTGCAACGGTCGCGCCCTCGTTCCATAACGGGTCGGTAATCTCATAGCTCATTTTAAAGGTAGCATCTAAATCCTTTAGATTTTCCACCGCTAAAAGAAGAGTCATTATCTTGGTTGTAGATGCAGGATAACACCTTTGGTTTTCATTTTTTGCGGCTACTACGGTATAGGTTTTAGTATCTATAAACACTACCGCCTTGCTGTTTATATCATCACCTAAGGTGACCGTTTTATCATTAAGCTTTGCAAGAGGACTTGCTTTTTCTTTTTTAGGCTCGGATTTTACGTCGGAAACAGGATTGTCACCCATTATACTAGGCAACGATTTTGGAGAGGTGGCAACAAGGATTATAATTACAACCGCTAAGCAAATGCACAACAAAACAACAAGCGCTTTAGGATTCAGCCTTCTGCGAGGCTTTTTCACTTTCACCTGTTTTATGATTGCGGTTTGCTTTTTTTCGTCCTTAATGCTGTTTTCAAGCTTAGACAAATAATCGTTATAATCCTTATAATCCGACATAATATACTCCAAAATTTCTCGGGCACGAAAGGTGCCCGAGATTTTCAATATTTTTTAAACTTTTAAAAGCCTCGACCGGCACCGCCGCCACCAAAGCCTCCGCCGCCACCAAAGCCTCCGCCGCTAAAGCCACCGCCAGAGCCACCAAAGCCGCCCGAACCGAAACGCGGACCGCCTATAAAGAAGATGCCGGGGAAACCTCCTCCTCTTCTGCCAAAGAAGAAGGATATAACCACAAGACAGATTATTAGAACAATCCAAGAATAGATTATTTGAGAATCGTCTGCGCCTGTGTTTTGCTCTGCTGATTCCAGCGGAACGTAATTTTCAGGCGTTACGCCGTATTCAACGTAGACCTCGTTTACAATAGCTGTATATAGCTCTTTAAGTCCTTTGGAAAAATCATCCTGTTTTAGGTACGGTATAGCATAAGCATCTAAAAATCTACCCGCCTTACTATCGGGAATAGCACCCTCAAGACCGTAGCCTACCGCCATTTCAATCTTTCTGTCCTCCACGGCCAGAAGGATTACAATACCGTTATCCTTTTCCTTATTACCAACGCCCCAGCTTCTGCCAAGCTCTAGCGCATAGTCTGCCATATCAGCGCCGTTTACCGTATTTACGGCAACAACTACAACCTGTGCGCCAAAGGTGTTTTCATTTTTATAAAGCGCAGTGCCGAGTGAGAGCATAGACTCCTCGTCCTGCTGGCTGATTACACCCGCAAAGTCGTTAACAAAAAAGCTATCGGTTGGCTTTAATTCTTTCTTGGCTACACCGCAACCGCAAAAGGAAAGAAGAATTAAAAGACAGGATATTACCGCAAAAAATCTCAATCCCTTATTCATAATCAGTCAAACGATACCTGAGGTACTTGCTCAGTACCCTCGGCTGCCTCAAAATAATCTACCTTTTCAAAGCCGAAGAGTGAAGCCAAAATATTTTTAGGGAATTTTCTGATAGACGTATTGTATTCCTTTGCGGCATCGTTATAATCCTTACGTGCTACTGCAATTCTGTTTTCGGTGCCGGATAGCTCGTCGGTAAGCGCTGTATACTGCTCTACAGCCTTTAAATCAGGATAAGCCTCGGTTATAGCGTTTACCCAGATTGATACCGCTTTATCTAACTGCTCGGAAGCCTGTTGCTGTTCAGCTACGGTGTTAGCCTTTTGCACAGCGGCACGAGCCTCGGTTACAGCGGTGTAGGTTGACTTCTCGTAATCGGAATAACCCTTTACTGTGTTTACAAAGTTTGGAATTAAATCAGCTCTACGCTGTAGCTGATTTGAAATTTGCGACTGTGCGGTGTTTACCGCCTCCTGTTTGTCTACAAGACCGTTATAGCCGCCTACTACCGCAAAAACAACGGTTAGCAAAATAGCGCCTACAACTATTAAAGCTATTAATCCTTTTTTCATTTTTATATCTCCTTATAAATTTTTGAAATAATTAAAGGTGACGAGAAAACTCATCACCTTTATTATATTATAAATTTGTTAAAAAATAAAGTGTTTTATAAATTTATTTTTTATCTGATTCCGTAATTTTCTATAACGTAATCCATATCCTTATCACCGCGGCCCGAAAGGTTAATAAGCACCGAGCCCTTACCCATAGTTTTAGCAAGCTTTATACCGTATGCTACGGCGTGTGCACTCTCGATTGCGGGGATTATACCTTCAAGACGGGATAGCTCAAAGAAAGCGTCGATTGTTTCTTCATCGTTTATAACGTCGTATTTTACACGTCCTAAATCGTGCAAAAATGCGTGTTCAGGACCTGAGGACGGGTAGTCGAGACCGCTTGCTACCGAGTAAACGGGAGCAGGCTCGCCGTTAGCATCCTTTAGCATTATACTGTTAAAGCCGTGCATAATGCCCTCGGTACCGTATTTAAGACTTGCCGCATGGTCACCTAGCTTTTCGCCTCTGCCTAAAGGCTCTACACCGTAGATATCAACGGGGTCGTTTAAAAATCCTGCGAAAAGACCTGCAGCATTTGAGCCGCCGCCGACACAGGCAACGATAGCATCGGGCAACTCACCCGTCATATCAATAAACTGCTCTCTGGCTTCAATTCCCACAACGCTTTGGAAATCTCTTACCATCATTGGAAACGGATGAGGACCTAAAACAGAGCCTATACAGTAGATGCAGTCCTTATATTCCTTAGCGTAGGCTGCAAAAGCTGCGTCAACCGCCTCTTTTAAGGTTGCGAGGCCTTCTTTTACCTCAACCACGTTGGCGCCCAAAATTTTCATACGAGCAACGTTTGGAGCCTGTTTTGCTATGTCAACCGTGCCCATATAGATATCACATTCAAGTCCGAAGTATGCCGCCGCAGTAGCAAGTGCCACACCGTGCTGACCCGCTCCCGTTTCGGCAATAATCTTTTTCTTACCCATATATTTAGCAAGTAGCGCTTCGCCCATACAGTGATTTAGCTTATGTGCGCCCGAATGGTTTAAATCCTCGCGCTTTGCATAAAGCTGAACGTCACCGTACTTGTTAGAAAGGCGCTCAAGGTGAGAAATAGGTGTGGGTCTGCCCTGAAATTCCTTTCTTATTCTGCGAAGCTCGGCAATAAACTTTCTTGACTTGCAGATGTTGAAATAGGCGTCTGTTATTTCTGCCATTGCTTTTTTAAGGTCCTCGGAAATATAGCAGCCGCCGTATTTTCCGAAAAAGCCGTTTTTATCGGGATAGTTTTTAAAATAGGTATCAAAATCAACGTTATTAAATATCATAATACTTCTCCTTAAAATATAAAAAAATCCTGTCCCTAATATCAAGGGACAAGACTTAAAATTTAAATCCTGCGGTGCCACCCTAATTGATGAAATGCTCATCCGCTTTAAATCTGTACTGACATACAGCTCACGATATAACGGTCGCGCCCCGTCGGTTACTACTCGCCATTCGCTTTCGTCCGCCCTCAAAAGTCCATTCGCCAAAACATCCGCTATCTGCCTTGCACCGCCGCAGACTCGCTATAAGCCTTAAATTTTGGTTACTACTCTTTATCACAGGTTTTACACTATGATAGCATATTAGCACTTAAATTAAAAAAAGTCAAGGCTTTTTTGTCGGTGAAAGTCGCATACGGCTTCATATATTTAAATCAAATCTTTAAAGGGAGGGGTTTTTTTGTACCTTAACGCCGACACGTTAATATACATATCAAAACTGCTTACCGCCCTGGGTGTTATCACCGCAGCGGCGCTTAGCATTATAAAGGTGTATTTAAACTATAAAAAGCAAAAAGCCGAAATCGAAAAATTAACGCTTGAAAATGCAAAACAAAACGAGGAGCTAACACTTGTCTGCTTTGGTTTGTCGGCTTGTCTTGACGGTCTTATTCAGCTCGGCTGTAACCACACCGTTACAACCGCCAAGGACAAGCTTGATAAATACATAAACAATATGGCGCACAAGCAAATCTAACATAAAATGCACAAAGGAGGGAAATAAAATATGTTCAAGCTAGTACTTAATGCAGGTCATAGCTATTTAACAGCAGGGAAAAGAACCTTAAAAGCTATTGACCCGAACGAAACCAGAGAATACGTGCTAAACAAAAGAGTTTGTGATAAAATCCAAAGCATTTTGTCTGGATTTGATGGCATAGATATTTTAAGAATTGACGACGGCAGCGAAATTCCGCTAAGACTCAGGACCGATAGAGCAAACAGCTTTAATGCCGATTTTTATCTTTCTATCCACCATAACGCAGGAATATACGGCGGAACAGGCGGCGGAATCGAAGCTTACGTCTACCCAAAGGTTGATAACGTAACTCTTGGTTGGCAAAAGGATTTATATGAGGAGTTAATTAAACAAACTACGCTCAAGGGCAACCGAGCAACACCGCTTAAAAGCGCAGATTTTGCAGAGCTTAGAGATACCAAAATGGCAGCGGTTTTATTAGAACTTGGCTTTATGGATTCTCGGACCGACACGCCAATAATTTTAAACGAGGCGTTTTCCGATAAAGCAGCAAAGGCTTGTGCCAATATAATTGTTAAAAAGGCAAAATTAACGCCAAAGTTTAAAAAGCCTACGTCGGAAGAAATAGCAAAAGAGGTAATTTTAGGTAAATGGGGCAACGGCCAAGAACGAAAGCAAAGGCTCGAAGCAAAAGGGTATAACTTTTCAGAAATTCAAAGCATTGTAAATTCTATGCTAAAAAGCCCTAATAAAAAAAGTGTTGCAGAAATTGCCAAGGAGGTAATTGCGGGCAAGTGGGGTAACGGTCAGGATAGGAAAAACCGCTTAAAACAAGCGGGATACGACTATAAAGAAATTCAAAACAAGGTTAACGAATTGTTGAGGTGATAAAATGAAGGACAAAACAAAAAGATGGATTAAAGCGGCAGCCGTCCGCGCACTTAAAACGGTGGCTCAAACCGCTATAGCATCAATCGGCACCACTGCATTTATTTGCGAGGTTGATTGGATAGCAGTGCTTAGCACAACACTTCTTGCGGGTATAATGTCGTTGCTTACCAGCATCGGCGGTCTGCCTGAAGTTAAGGAATAAAAAACAACAGGGAAATGCAAAGCATTTCCCTGTTGTTTTTATATGTTCTCGCCCGTAAGGCACATATCGCACCATAAGGTATATCGCATAATTTATTATATCTCGCAAATTCCTTTTGGAATTTATATCGCTGTGTTGTGCTTTTAGTAAAAAACTTATTTATTCTTAACAGTATTAACCGAAGCAATAAGTTTTCTTCGTATAGTTCCGCATTTATTTATAAGATATTTATAGGTGCTTTCGTCTATTGCATTAATTTTAAAAATAACCTCAAGCCAATATTCTGTCTCGTAACATTCTTTGAGAGCAATCTCTAACTTGTTTATAAAATCAGCACTGCTCTGGGCGTATTTAGCCTCGTATGAATTCGCACCTATTGACGAACAGGAGCGCAACAGTTGATTTACAAAAACAGAACGACCTTTAATTTTATCGCAAATTTTTGTTGTTTCAACAATTAATTCTATAGACAACTCTTTTATTGTGTGATCATTCATTTTAAAAATTCCTTTCGCGATATACTCGCTTTCGCTCGTGCGATATATTTGAAATACAAATGCGATATAACCTCACTTACGCTCGGTTGCGATATGATATAAATTCTCGTGCCGCAAGGCACATATCGCACCATAGGTATATCGCATAATTTATTATATCTCGCAAATTCCTTTTGGAATTTATATCGCTGTGCTTTTAAAGCACAACACATATGAGTCGGCCTATAAGCCGAGTTCTGTCTAACCAAGGTTAGCACGGTTATCTATCTCGACGTCATATTGCTATGACGCTCAAGCCGCTTTTCGCAGCACATCGGGCAGATGTATCGCTGCAGTCAGCGTTGCTCCGAATAGGGTTTACAGGACCGTGTAGTCTCCTACACCGTCGGTGAGCTCTTACCTCGCCTTTCCACCCTTACCTGAAAAAATCAGGCGGTATATCTCTGTTGCACTTTCCCTAAGGTCACCCTCGGCGGCTGTTAGCCGCTATTCTGCCCTGCGGGGCTCGGACTTTCCTCACAAATTTCTTTGCGCAACCGTGCGGCCGACTCATAAAGTTAGTATAGCACAAAGTATTTTCTGTGTCAAAGTGTTTATTTTTTGAATATGATGTACTGATTTTGGAAAGGTGGTTTTTCGGTGGAAAATTTTAAAAAATACTTTTTAGGCGCCAATTCCTCAGAAAAGTTCGTGTCGCATTTTGGCGACTGCTACTTAGCAGAGCAAGGCTATAACGTATATATTATAAAGGGCGGTCCGGGTACGGGGAAATCTTCACTTTTAAAACGTATCGGCTCAAAGGCGTTAGATAAAGGTCTGAAGGCAGATTTATGCCCTTGTTCGAGTGACCCTGATTCACTTGACGGCCTTATTCTACCACAGCTTAAGACCGTTTTGTTGGACGGCACCGCACCTCACGTGGTAGAGCCTAAATACCCCGGCGTTTGCGAGGAAATTGTAAACTTAGGTCAGTTTTGGGACTCAGAAAAGCTAAAAAATAACAAAGAAAAGATTATGCTTTTTTCGGCTGAAAACAAGCTTTATCACAAAAAGGCATCCGCCTATCTTTCGGCTCTCGGCGTTATAATCCGAGAAAATCTGGCGCTCCAACAAAGTGCTGCCGATATAAAAAAGATTACTGCCTTTACTGAGGCGCTTTGCAAAAAGCATCTCAAAGCCAAAGGCTTTTACGGCTTTGAACAGGTGCGTTTTTTAAGCGCTGTTACCCCTAAGGGCGTGGTGTCTTATCCTAAGACAATAGAGGACTCTTGTGAAAACCTTGTAATAATACGCGATAACAAAGGCTTTATTTCCTCCCTTATCTGCGAAATTTTCCGCAAAAACGCACTGGATAAAGGCTATGATATTATAAGCTATAAGAGTCCGTTTTTACCGTCTAGTATATACGAGCACATAGTAATTCCCGAGCTATCCTTAGC
Source organism: Acutalibacteraceae bacterium (assembly GCA_045613005.1). GTDB lineage: Bacteria > Bacillota > Clostridia > Oscillospirales > Acutalibacteraceae > UBA737. The sequence continues at coordinate 8,166 of JAZLAD010000135.1, forward strand.
GGTGGTTACCGAAAACAGTTATATAAGCTATTCTTCTGCTATTCGCCGAATTCACTCGCGCCGATTTACCGACAATAACGTTTTAAGCCGCTTTAAAAATCACCTTTTATTTAATAAAAAAATGGGTACCGAGCTTTTAAAGGGGGCCGTTGCTACGCTCTCTCTTGCAAAAATTTCTCACGATAAACTTGAAAGCTTTTACGTTGATGCTATGGATTTTTCCAAAGCGGAAAAACTGACACTAAGCCTTGAGGAAAAAATATTCAAAAATTGTTGATTTGACATATAATCGATTTCAATGTATAATATGTATATCTTTTTATACGGAGAAATTTTATGAGATTTAACAAATTTTTTGCTGTTTTGCTTTGTGCTGTAATGCTTTTATCCCTGTTTACCCTTCCGTCCTTTGCTGAGGAGGGTGCTGTTGTCAGTATAAACTCAACCCCTACCGCTGTTCCGGGCGATACTATTGCAGTTACTGTTGATATGGCAAACAACCCAGGTATTATGGCTATGACCTTTAACGTTTCATACGATACTAAGGCGCTCAGCTTTGAAAAATACACACTCGGCAGATGGAACGATTATACCATGGCAGACCATCCTGAAAGCGGTTATTTCAGCTTTGTTAACTGCGAGGTAAAAAACCGAAAATACAACGGCACGATTTTCACCCTTTATTTTACGGTTAAGGATACTGCGACACCTGGTGTGCACGAATTTAAAATAATGAATATCCACCCCAACAAGTACGGCGAGGCGCTCAACGGATGCTTTGCGAACAAGGAGCATACCGACGTAAACGTAACCGCTGTAAGAGGTAGCGTTACCATAGGAAAAACCTGTTCCAATTCAGGACACACCTTTTCGGAATTTAAAACAAGCATAGAGCCTACCTGTATTGCAACGGGACTAAAAAGCCGTACCTGCAGTGTTTGCGGTCATACCGAGTCGGAAGAAATCCAAAAAACCGAGCACGTTTACGATAAGGAATGGACGGTTGATAAGATAGCCACCGCCGAGCAATCGGGCATTATGTCAAGGCACTGTAAAAACTGCCCCGCGGTTACCGATAAGGTTTATTATTCGCTCAAAGAAAGCACCGAAAACGAGCTTCCAAACGAGGAGGATACCACCGTTTCCCCTGACGATTGGGAAAAGCTCGAAGAGATAGAAAAAGAAAACGAGCAAAACGAAAAAGAGCAAAACTCAGAGCAAAAACAAAAGGATGAAAAGCCCCAACAAAATATTTCGTTTTGGGCAAAAATAGGCAACTTCTTCAAGAATATTTTTAAAGCAATAGGCAACTTCTTTAAAAATTTGTTTTCATAATATAACGGAACAACACACAGGTTGTTCCCTACACACAACAAAAAAGCCGATAGAATTTAACTTCTATCGGCTTTTTACTATGCTTTAAAGCTCTCGAATATTATTTTTAAGTTTTCTTTATTTGCTTTAGCCTCGTCCTCTTTGTTTCTAACGGTCCACACAAAACCGTCTATCCCCCAAAGGTTCTTTGAAATTTTAAAGCTTAGATTTTTTCTATCCTCAAAGCGATAGGAAACGTAATTTGGCTTTGTTAAAAAATTAAAGAGCAAAAGGGTTGTAACAAGCTTTAAAACAAAGGGGAACTTAATGTTTTTATCCTTTAAAGAGTTCTGTGCTATTTGCCCTCTTATTTTTTGAGGTGAGTGTTTTTTAAACCACCTAAGGCACCTAGGGTCGAACGACTGAACGGTATATTTGCCGCCGTAATCCTTTAAAATTTCATTTACGGCATTGCACAGCTTATCCACGTTTTTATTGGATTTAAGTTCAATAAGCAAGGGCACTTTACCGTCTACAAGCTCTAAAACCTCGCTAAAGTACGGTATAAACTCAGTAGTACCTTTAAGGCGGTATTTTTTAAGTTCGTTTTTTGTGAGCGTTTCGATAATTATATCCTCGCCCGTCATCCTCAAAAGGTTTGCATCGTGGAAAACAGCTAACGTACCGTCCTTTAAAAGATGCACGTCAAGCTCGATTCCATAGCCGCTATCGAGCGCTTTAGAAAATGCCAACATACTGTTTTCAGGGATATCTTTGTTGTTATATAACCCTCTGTGAGCATACTTAAATCTGTTAAAATATTCCATATCCTTGCTTTTTTGACCCTTTACCGCCAACAAAAAAGCCAAACACAAAAACAGAATAACACCTAAAATTATTAAAAATACAGTCATATTAATCGTCTACGTCAAAAGCCTCCAAGCCTTTTTTAACCTCGATTTTATTATCGCCGTGCATTACAAAGCACATTGTGACAAACGAGAGTGCTACAAACACACTTGAATACAAGAACAGCACGTGATAACTTATATGCTTTAGGATATAACCTGCAAGAATAGGTGTTACTATCTGTCCCGCCATGCTAAAGGTGTAATAATAGCCTGTGAATTTGCCAACGTCAGAGCCTGAGCACATTTCAACAACCATTGGTAAGCTGTTAACGTTAATAGCCGCCCACGCAACGCCCACGAGCACGAAAATAATATAAAGTATGGGCGAAAAGCTATCAAAGAAAAGAGTATATACGTACGCTGAGCCAAAGCTTAAGGAAAGTAGCATTGCGCCAAACAAAATGGTCTTTTTTCTGCCGATTTTACCAGCTATTGCGCCTGCAGGAATATAGGTAACTATAGCGCCTACGGTGGCTATAGTAAGGCAGAAAGAAGCATCGCCTAAATTCATATCCCAAACCTGTTTAGCATAGGTTGTGAACCAGGTTGAAATACCGTTGTAGCCGATATACCAGAGTGCTATAGAAGAAAGCAGGAATAAAAGGCTTATTTTAACCTTCTTAGGTAAAACCTCTTTGCCCTTGTTTTCGTCCTTTTTGGTTAAAGTAAATTCAGGGTGCTGTTTTTCATACTCTGCTTGCTCTGCCACGAGTTTCGGCTCGTTTACAACAAACATTATAACACATAGAGCTATAAGCATTATACCTGCAACTATGATAAATAACGGCAGATAGTTTATATGCTCTAACCCATCGGTTCTCTTAGCAGAATAAAGGAAGGTTGTAACTATTAAGTACATTATACCGCCTACAGCGCCCATAAGGTTAATAATTGCGTTGCCCTTAC
>JAZLAD010000136.1:0-10325 GCA_045613005.1 Acutalibacteraceae bacterium
CTTGATTATTATTTCAAATATTATTGTTGGGCTGAAGCATATAGCGTAAAGGGAGAAAGCCGCGAAAAACTTGCCTAAAATTATTGAGGAAAGCTTTACAGGTGCTGTAAGAAGCGCCTGATCGATCTTCTGTCTCTTTTCGTCACTCATAAGACGCATGGTTAAAATCGGAATGGTGAAAACTATCACCATTGACATACTACCTATGATAATATCCTGAATATTAGGTGCACCGTATTCATAAAAATACTTAAAATACATACCTAAAAAGAAGAAGTAAGCAGCTAGTACAATATAGCCTATAGGTGTTGTAAAATAAGCCTTAAGTTCTCTCTTAAAAATCGCCAGCATTATTCTTCCTCCTTTTCTTCTGAGGCTTCAAGGTCGGTGCCTATGCAAACCTCTTCGAATTCTTGGGGCTTCTTTTCCACAAAGCCCAGCATTTTTCTTGCTTTTTCGTTGGTAGCTTCGGTAAGACGAAGGAATATCTGCTCTAAGGATAGAGTATTTGCAGAGAATGAAAGCATTATCTTACCACGCTCTGAAACGCGCTTGAACACGTCCTCTCTAACGTCGAAGCCTTCTTTTGGAACTATGCTAAAGTCGTAAGCGCCGTTCTCAGCTTGTCCAAGGCTTGTAACCGAAGCTACACCCTTAAGTGAAGACAATGCCTTTAGCATTTCCTTTTCGTCACACACAATTCTGGCTACCAATGATTTATCGGTAGAAAGCTTTTGTGAAAGGTTTTCAGGGGTATCGTCAGCAATAATCTGACCTCTGTTAATAATGATAACCCTCTTACAAACTGCCTGAATTTCAGAAAGAATGTGTGAAGATAAAATAATAGTATGATTTTTACCAAGCTTTGCAATTAAATTTCTAATCTCAATAATCTGCTTAGGGTCAAGACCAACAGTTGGCTCGTCAAGAATAAGCACGTCGGGATTGCCTATAAGTGCCTGAGCAAAGCCTACTCTTTGGCGATAACCTTTCGAAAGATTTTTGATAAGTCTATTTTTTACGGTATCAATCTTTACAAGACGCATAATTTCGTTTATATGCGGCTTCTTAGGGAATTTTACCTTCTTTAAGTCATAAATAAACTCAAGATATTCCCTTACCTTCATATCGGTATAAAGCGGTGGGATTTCAGGCAGGTAGCCTATTCTCTTTTTAGCTTCCTCAGGACTTTCAATAATGCTGTAGCCGTCAATCGAAGCATTTCCCTGTGTCATCGAAAGATAACCTGTGAGAATGTTCATAATTGTAGACTTACCAGCACCGTTAGGTCCTAGGAAACCTATAACCTCACCCTTGTCAATCGAAAAGCTAACGTTATCAACCGCAAGGTGAGTACCGTACCTTTTACTTAGTCCGGTAACTTCAATCATTTATTCTTCCTCCAAACTTTAAGTCAAAGAAAAACCTTCTTTGAAATCTTTTCTAAATAATGATAGCAAATTTTAAAGCTTCATTTGTTAACAAAGTGTTAACCAGCTACTATCTAAAACATTATACTACTTTTTATAAAAATTAGCAAGTATTTTTAATACAAAACTAAAAGCAGATAACCCTTTTTAGAGTTATCTGCTAAGCCTTAGTTAATTGGCACTAAAAGCATCCTGTCATTTTCTATATTATCCGAAGAAATATCATTGATCTGCTTTATTTCTCCTACACTGGCCCCATACCTGTATGCAATATCCCATACCCTTTCACCGGCTGTAGCAAAATAAATAGTCATAGCCGAACGGTTCTTTTTTTCAATAGGCTTTGAGATGTCACTGGTAATATCGGTAACAACCGATATTTTATTAAGGCAGTATACGGCACCGCTTACACAAAGCTCAATTCTAATTTCCGCGCAGTCGTGCGAGGTTAGTGTATAGCTCGATGAATTAACCGTAATATTCGGAGTAAACTTTATGTTTTCGCAAGGGAAATCAAGGTTTAAGGTATATTCAAAATCAAAGTTTTTCTCACAGATAAAGGGCATCATATCGCTGTCTCTTGCGATTAAAGTAACGGTAACGTCACCACATACCGTAATTACACTGTCCTTGAATTTTGTATTAAGTACCTTTGTTTCGCACCACATATCAGCAATCGAGGATATATCTACGCCCTGAAATTCAACGTTTTTCTTACAGGTAAAGGTTTCGTTTATATTTTTAAATATCTTATCAAAGTTAACCTCTTGCTTTGAAACTGCCGTTTCGTATTTTTTAGAATAAGCATCAAGCACTATAGCTACGTCGTTATCACAGGAGCTTTCGCACGAAACCAGAAGTTTGGCATCAACACGAAGATAAGCACCCTCTTCTATATCTTTTGTTTTAAGCGCTACCTCCAGGAAGGCTACGAGAGCATTTGCGTCAGTAAGGCAAGAATCGTTGAGACCTTCGATTTCTAAAATTTGGCTAAAGGGTATATTAGAGCGAATAGTAGTTAAATTACCGTCCTCACTACTGCAAAGTACACTAAGCAGAACCTCACCCTTTACCATAGCCTTTGAAGACAGCACCTTACATTCCTTGACCTGAGCCATAGCCTCATATCTCACTATGGAATTAACCTTACCCTGATTACTTGAAAGCTCAATTTCCTCATCGATTAAAAGGTATTTTTCGGCGTACCCAACAGGCGAGGTTGCAGGTGCTACGCCTCTTAAAAGCTCCAGATTATCATCGTCAATATCTGACACTATTTCTGTACCCTTTCGTTTTAAAAGACACACGTTTATCGAACTTGCACCGTGAATATCAATCTTTCTGCTTGTAACTGCCCTGCAGTTTATGTACTCACAACGTATTTTGGACATAAGCTCAGCAGTTTCTATATCAAAATCACATTCAAATATTTTTTGGAAGGGATACTGATATTCATAGGAGCAAATTCTTCCGTTTTCATTACAATAAAGCACTGTTATGGTAACTACTCCGTCAACTGTTATATTTCTGCCGTTTACACCCTTAGCAGAAATTCTCGGCACTGCTCTGCACTTTAAAATCTTAGTTATATCAGGGTAATAATCAGGCATTGTGAAATCTACGTCTATAGGTAATTCTGCCGATTCATTATATATTTTTTCCTTTATAAAAACTTTTGTTTTCAAACTTTTCTGCTCCATATACCTACACGCTCCATAATCTTTTTTGTTAAATAATATTCAAAAAAATTATGCTTTATTACAAAAAAACGACCGCCACGATGACGGTCGTTAAATTTAGATATTTTATTCAAGCTCAAACGCGCCTGTATAAAGCTGATAGTAGGTGCCCTTTTGCTCTATTAAATCCTTATGTGTTCCGCGTTCTATTATTCTGCCTTGCTCTAAAACCATAATAACGTCGGAATTCATAACGGTTGAGAGTCTGTGAGCGATTACAAATACCGTTCTGCCCTCCATTAGCTTATCCATACCTCTTTGAACTATTGCTTCGGTACGGGTGTCTATTGAAGACGTTGCCTCGTCGAGTATCATAACGGGAGGGTCGGCAACGGCAGCTCTTGCTATTGCTATTAGCTGACGCTGTCCCTGAGAAAGATTGGAGCCGTTATTTGAAAGCTCGGTATTATAACCTTTTGGGAGTCGTGTTATGAAATCGTCGGCACCTGCAAGACGTGCAGCCGCTATACATTCTTCATCGGTAGCATCAAGATTTCCGTATCTGATATTTTCCATTACAGTTCCTGTAAAAAGGTTTGTTTCCTGTAATACAATACCAAGTGAACGGCGAAGGTCTGACTTCTTTATCTTGTTTATATTTATGCCGTCATAACGAATCTTACCATCGGCTATATCGTAAAACCTGTTAATAAGATTGGTTATCGTGGTTTTACCGGCACCCGTAGCACCAACAAAGGCAACCTTTTGTCCGGGTTCGGCATATAAAGTAATATTATGAAGCACCTGTTTTTCCTCGGTGTATCCAAAGTCAACGTCGGCTAGTCTTACATCACCTTTAAGCTCGGTATATGTTAAGGTTCCGTCGCTGTGAGGATGCTTCCATGCCCACTTTCCTGTGCGCTTTTCACTCTCGGTGATAACGCCATTTTCATCAATATTGCAGTTAACAAGTGTTACGTAGCCATTATCGTCCTCTGCCTTTTGGTCCATAAGAGCAAATACACGCTCTGCACCCGCAAGAGCCATAGCAATAGAATTTATCTGCTGTGACAGCTGATTTATATTGCCTGTAAACTGCTTGGTCATATTAAGGAAGGGTATTACTATATCAATGGTTAAAACCGTTACTCCGGTAACAAGTGAACGAATACCGATATTAGGTACCTTAGCAAGTAATAATATACCGCCCGTAACTGCGCATAAAACATACAGTATATTACCTAGGTTCATAATTATAGGTCCCAGGCAGTTTGCATAGGCATTGGCACGGTAGCTGTCAGAACAAAGCTCCTCGTTAATTTCGTCAAATGCCTTCTTTGACTTTTCCTCGTGACAGAAAACCTTAACAACCTTTTGTCCGTTCATCATTTCCTGAACGTAGCCTTCGGTTTTACCTATTGCCTTTTGCTGACGGATAAAGAATTTTGCTGAACCACCGCCTATTTTGCCCGAAAGCGAAAACATAAGCACAATACCAACAACCACCAAAACGGTTATCCAAATGCTATACCAAAGCATTATAGAGAATACCGTAACTACTATTATACAAGCCTGTACTATCTGCGGAAGCGACTGAGAAACAAGCTGTCGCAAAGCATCAATATCGTTGGTATAGCAGCTCATTATATCGCCATGCTTATTGGTATCAAAATACTTGATTGGCAGATTTTGCATCGCGTCAAACATCTTGCAACGAAGCTTGGATAAAAAGCCTTGGGTTATAACAGCCATAAGCTGAGTATAAAGCGTTACGAAGGTTATTGAAAGGATATATAGACCAACAAGAATTAAAATCAGCGGTATTATTTCCTTAGAGGCTTCAGACCAATCAGTATTCCCTGCTTGTAAATATTTAGTTATTAAAGCAATAATCTTTTGATTGAAAAGTGCAGGAATAGCAGAAACACCTGCCGAGAAAACAATACAGAAAATCGTAATTGGAAGCATTACAGGGTAACTCTTAAAGAGTAATTTTACAACCCTTAAAAGCGAATTGAAGTTAATTTTTTTAGGGGGACCCATAGGTTTTTTCATACTACTCATTTTCTGCACCCCCATTTGTCTGCTGGTTATATACCTCGCGGTAAATCTCAGAGGTTTTGAGTAACTCATCGTGTTTACCCATTGCACTGATTTCGCCGTTATCCATAACAATTATTAAATCCGATTCCTCAACCGAAGCTATTCTTTGAGCTATGATTATCTTGGTGGTTTCAGGAATATAACTCTTGAAGCCGTTGCGGATTAACTTATCAGTCTTGGTATCAACCGCACTTGTAGAGTCGTCAAGAACTAAAATCTTAGGCTTTTTAAGCAGTGCTCTCGCAATACAAAGTCGCTGCTTTTGTCCGCCTGAAACGTTGGTGCCGCCCTGTTCAATAAAGGTATCATAACCCTCAGGAAAGCTGTTTACAAACTCGTCTGCCTGTGCCAGTTTACAGCTTTCTATTATTTCCTCATCGGTTGCGTCTTCATTACCCCACTTAAGATTTTCCTTAATTGTGCCTGAAAACAGGGTATTCTTTTGCAATACCATAGCAACTGCATCTCTAAGAGCGTTTAAATCATACTCTCTAACGTCCACGCCGCCTACCTTAACCGAGCCTTCGCTTACGTCGTAAAGTCTTGCTATTAGCTGAACAAGCGACGTTTTACTGGAGCCGGTACCGCCGATAACTCCAACCGTCATACCCGATTTAATCTCGAGATTAATATTAGATAAAGCGTATTTTGAAGCCTCACTCGAATACTTAAAGGAAACGTTTTCAAATATTACAGAACCGTCTTTAACACTTGTTACAGGATTTTCAGGATTTGTAATTGTAGCCTCTTCGTCAAGCACCTCGGCTATACGCTTCATTGATTCGCCCGACATAGTAAGCATTACGTAAATCATAGAAAGCATCATAAGCTGTATCAGTATCTGCATACCGTAGGTTAGCATTGCGCTTATCTCTTCTACGTTTATTGTTTCGCCGCCGGTACCTATTATGAGACGTGCACCTACGTATAGCACAAATATCATATTGAAATTTGCGCAAAACTGCATTAGTGGTGTGTTGAGTACCACTATACGCTCAGCAAAGGTAAAGTCCTTTTTAATGTTTTCAGAAGCTACAAAGAATTTCTGCTTCTCGTAATTTTCCCTTGAAAAGCCCTTTACAACACGCATTGCACGAACATTCTCTTCTATTGATTCGTTTAATCGGTCATACTTTTTAAACACTCTGCGAAAAGCGGGCATTGCATTTTTGCTTATCATCAAAAGTCCGAAAACCAAAATCGGAACTACAATTACAAAGCTTGTAGCTAAAGCGCCGCCCGTGATATAAGCCATAATTATCGAGAATATCATAAGCATAGGCGCTCTTATGGCTATTCTAATAACCATCATATATGCCATTTGAACGTTGGTAACGTCGGTTGTCATTCTGGTTACGAGAGAAGATGTAGAAAACTTATCTATATTACCAAAAGAGAACGATTGCACCTTATAGAACAAATCATGACGAAGATTTTTAGCAAAGCCCGTTGAAGCTTTGGCGCCTGTGAATGCAGCAGTGCCACCACAAGCAAGTGATATTATAGCCATAAGCACAAGCAGACCGCCTATTTTTAAAATGGCGGTAATTTCTGCACCCGACCTTACCTCACTTAAAAGCTTTGTTGTTATAAACGGAATAACCGCTTCAATCAAGGCTTCAAGCATCATAAATATTATGGTTAGAATGCTAGGCAACTTGTATTCCCTGACACAACCCAAAAATTTCTTAAACATTGCCTTCCTCCAAATTGAGTTTAATTTTATCGAGCACCTTCAAAAAGGTTTCAATTTCATCCTGTGATATATCCTTTAACATATTTTGTTCAAGCACCTCAATATTACCGACTGCTTTTTTATGAATATCAAGAGCCTTTTTTGTTAGTACTATTTTTTTAAGCCGAGCATCGTTTTCAACCTTTTGACGCTCTATAAGTCCATTTTTCTCCATAAGCTGAAGTATTTTGGTTGCGGTAGAGCGCCTGATAGAAAACTTTTCCTCAAAATCCTTTTGAAAAATGTCTCTATCGGTATTTTCTGCGAAAAAGCGCAAGGCGAAGGAATGACATCCCGTAGCCATATCAAGTTCCTTAGGCTTTGTAGCCTCCAGCCTTCGTTTAATCAGATTATCGGCAAGTTTTATTTCAAAACCTATATTTCGCTTTTCAGGAATAAAAATCACTCCTTAAAAAAATTAGTTGGCCAACATTTGTTAGCCAACTAACATTATATTACTTTATATTACTTTAGTCAATAGAAAAATGCGAATTTTTTATCAATTTCTTTGCGCCATAACGCTTAAAAAATATTCCTCGGATTCACTTTTAACACTATTTATAAGCTGTATTTTGGTAGCGTTATCACATTCAGAGCAAACGGCGGCTAATATTTCGCCCTTTGCTATTTCACAGCGTCCTAAAATCAGGTTTACAAGCTCTTTGTATGCTGTGTTACCGTCAGCTGTTAACTGATTGCTGTAACTTGCAGAAGAAACCACTATTTCGCCTATTACCTTTGAAGCGTAGTCAAAGTCAGCATTAAGCTCCTTGACAACTACCTTTTCCTCAATATGCTTGAGTGGTGTATCCTCTTGCACCTTGTTTTCAGGCTCGATGGCTTCTGCTGATTTTACCTTTAATTCCTCTATTTCCTTAGACAACTGAGCTACTTGCTTTTTAAGGGAATGGTTTTCAGCCTGTGCTTTATTTAGTTTATCAAATAACGCTTCGTTTTGTAAAAGCAAATCTTTCTTTCTCAAAGCCTTCACTCCGATTTCTAAGGTTTTATTTAACACAAGAGAGTATCTTAATTTTCTTGACAACAAAACTATTATTACTGTAAAAAGAATTGCAGTAAAAACGCCTGCCGAATCGATAAGAACGTCCTGTACAGCACCTACTCTACCCTCTACAAAGGTTTGGTGGTATTCATCGCTCACGGCATAAAGCACCGATAAAAGAAAAGCGAAAATACACCTCAATACAAAATTAATCCCTTTATACGTTACAAAGTTTAAAAACGAAAACAAGCCTAAAATCGCGAACAAGGAAAAATGTGCCGATTTTCGCACATAAAAGTGCAGATTGCTTGTTAATTCAATCTGCTCTTCTTGTTCTAACTCATCAAAATCAGGGTAGAAAACCGACAAAACCTTATAGGTAACACTCTCGCTTAAATTCTTGGATTCTTGCCTTTCTTGTGCCGATAAACAAAATATCAGCACCATCTGCAAGATAAGCAATATAATCGCGGTTACCCTAAATATTTTTGTTTTAAAACTCATTTTGCACGAAGGTACAGCATCGGGTCAACTGCGTTAGAATGTGTGTTTTTACCACCTATAAGCAGTGATAAATGCAGATGATAACCGCTTGAGTCGCCCGTTGTACCAACGTAGCCAATAATCTGGCCCTGTTTTACCTTGCCCGAGGTTACAGCAACGGTATCCATATGAGCATAGATAGCACCAACACGTTTTTGCTGACCGTTTAAAGTCATATAACCGTGGTCGATACGAAGGTGATTACCAAAGCCGCTTCCGCAAGAACATCTTGGCGTTCTTGACCTATGAGAACATGCTGTATAGCTTTGATAAATAACACCGTCAGCCATTGCAACTATAGGTTTTTGATAAATATTGCCGCCCGAAATATCTATTCCGTAGTGGAAGCCGCCTGAACGATAGCCCCAGCCTGAATATACGTTACGACAAGCGGGTACAGGCCACATAAGATTGGTGCTGGGGTTTATAAAGCCCTGTGTACCATCAAGGTGGCTACCAAAGTTTGAAAGTGCTTCCTGTTTGAGCTTTAGTGCCTGTTGGTTTTGATTGAGCAGAGTTTGTTGCGCATTTTTATCTGAGTTAATGCTGTTGTAAAGCTTTTGAGCCTCTGCCTCGTCACGCGCTAACGCATCGTACTGCTCCTGAACCGTAGCCTTGACAGCAACCTGAGATTCCAGAAGCTTATTGTTTTCTTCGTTTTTCTTATTAAGCTTATCAATGGATTCCTTTAGGTCCTCCATTATTTTCTTATCCCTTGCAGAAATAGCAGAGGTAAGCTGTGCTAATTGTAAAAATTCGGAAAAGTTTTCAGCACCCAAAAGCAGTTTAACGTTACTGTCGGTACCACTCATATAGATAGCACGAAGTCTCTTTTTAAATTCGTACTTATCCTTCTCAATCTCTTTATTTGTTTTATCAATCTCGGCCTTGTTAGCTGCAATTGCGGAATTTATCTTATCAATTTCCTGATTGCATCTTGTTATTTGAGCCTGTGTGTTAGAAATCTTCTTTCTAACGGCATTGAGCACGGCTTTCTGATTGTTTGCCTGACCTTTAAGACGGTCAATTTCGGCCTGAATTTTTTTAGCCTCTTCTTGAAGCTTGGCAATATCGGCTTGAAGCTCTTGCTCGGTTACGGCAAATGTTTTGAAGCTAAAACCTGGCAGATAATTGCCGGATATTATCAGCGTAAAGCAAATAACAAACGCTGCTATGCGGATATAAATATTTCGCATTGGTTTTCTCCTTTAATTCTATATTGCCGCAAATTCGCTTCCCTCTTTACGCAGATATTTTCCTATAATGATAATACTGCCTAAAGCACCCGCGAAAATTCCTATTCCTACAAACACCAGCAATAGATACCACGCTACGTCACCGTAGGCTATAAGCTCGGTAGTTTGAAGCTCAGAAGCGATAGCCTCCGAAGCTATTCGGTAACAGAAATATAAGAGTCCCTCAGAAATCAGCGCCGATAGTATGCCTATAAGCATACCTTCTGCAATAAAAGGTATTCTTACAAAGGCATCGGTAGCACCTACTGCCTTCATAATGCTGATTTCAAGTTTCCTGTTGTACATTGTTACTCTGATTGTGTTAGATACAATCACCAGAGCAATTATAATAAGGATTGAAATAATGCAGATACCTGCTATTCCAATACCGTTTTTAATTGTTATAATCTTATCGGCTATATCGTCCTGAGCGCGTATATATGCTACACCGTCAAGCTTCTTAATCTCCTTTATAGTCTGGTCAAACTGTGCCATATCAAGCATAGTTACCTCTGCCGCATCGGGTAAAGGATTGCCATATTCTTCATCTAAAAAGTCGAAAAAGCCTGACTGGTCTTTAAGGAAATTTTGCTTTAT
>JAZLAD010000137.1:0-4933 GCA_045613005.1 Acutalibacteraceae bacterium
ATTGACGGGGTTAAGACCGAGGATTTAGCGGCATATATAGGTCCTAACAACGAGAGAATTATAAAGAAGTTTTGTGAGATGGAGCTATCGGGCTCTAAGACAAACTGGTGTTGGTCGGCGGCGTTATGGGCATTGCTGGGCCCAATAGGTGCAGCGGTTTGGTTTATATACCGTAAAATGTACAAACTCGGTATTATAATATTAATTTTAGGTGTTGTGTTTTCGGCGGTTTTAACTGCCGTGCGTGGAGATGGCACAAGCTCGTTTGAGAACATCTTAAAAGGCTCTGCCAACCAAAGCGGTTTGTTAGAGGAGATACCCGAAGCTGAGTATGAAAATAGTAGTAGTAAATACAGTACGCTTCGCGCGGACATTGCCTATGTTGCTCAAAACACGATCGACCTAGCCACCGTTATTCTATCGGGACTTTTTAGTATGTACGCCTATAAGAAGCATACTATTAAAAAAATAAAGTGTCACAGCCTTGGTAATATGGTTGAGCGTTACCATCAATTAGCACTGATGTCAATCGGCGGCACGTCGTCAGGAATGGCAGTTTTACTCTTTTTGGTAGCAATATTTGCATCAAAAACCATAAACGAAATAATATCTATACTTCTTTAAATGCTTTGACTAAGGAGAACGAAACAGTGTTAAAGTATACAACCATTTATCTTGATTTAGACGGTACCATTTTCGACTTTTTAAAATCGGAAAACCGCGCGGTTAAGGTCGTGTTAAAGGCTCATAATTTGCCCTCTGACGAGCAGACGGCTTTGACCTATTCAAAAATCAATCAAACCTGGTGGGAGCGCTTTGAAAAGGGAGAGATAGAGAAAAAAGAAATATTTGCAGGAAGATTTAATGAGCTTTTAGGAATTCTTAATAAAGAGGGCGATCCCGAGCTTATGGCCAAGGATTATTTTAATGCGCTGTCTACTTGCCACGATTTGATGGAAGGTGCCGAAGAACTGCTTCAAAACCTTAAAAAAGCAGGTTTTATCCTCTGTGCCACCACCAACGGTGTATCCCTTACACAGTATAGAAGGATAAGTGAGTCAGGCATTGATAAGTATTTTGATTACATATTCGTATCCGAGGACGCAAAGCATCAAAAACCCGAAAAAGAGTATTTTGATTACGTTTTAAATAACAGTAGCGAAAAGGATAAAGAAAAAATACTGATAGTGGGTGACTCAATGTCTTCCGATATTTTGGGCGGTATAAATTCAGGAATTGATACCTGTTGGTATAACCCCGAAAAAAAGACAGGCCAGTATTATACAAAATACGAAGTCAGTACACTAAAAGAAATTGAAAAGATATTAGAGATATAAAAAATGAGGAAGACGCTTCGTACTGAATCGTCTTCCTCTTTTTTAGTATTTAAGTTAATTTTTTATTTATTGGCCGCAAACCTTTTCAACAAGTGCCTGACTTGGTAGCTCGTCAAACGTTGCAAAGTAAAGATACATAAAGATTTCTTTTTGGGCAATGCCCCAACCGTGACCGCCCCAAGAATCAGGAGCTATAAATTTAGTAACGATATCAGGGTCATTAACCTTTATACCGCTTTCGTAACGGTTGATGGTTTCTAAGAAATCACCATTTTGTTCAGCACGACCTGCTGAAAGGTATACACGAGCATCAGGATCGGATGAGAAATGAATATCTACAGCTTTGTTATAGAATCCCCATTTATTCTCACCCAGATAGAAGGATTTTGCAGGACTAAGTCCGCCAACGTGTTTAATACGGTCATTATACTCAGCACCCGCATGAACAGCCGCCATACCGCCCATAGAGAAACCTGCAACGTAGGGCGCAATGCTTGTGTCGATTTTTGATGAAAATGCACCTGTTTCAATACTTGTTAAAAGGGCGTTAAATCTGTTTGGCTTTGATTTGTATATGAAGTATTGGAAGTCGTCTATATTGCTTTTATTTGGATCTGAGACTCCATAAGAAGGTAGAACCTCGGGAAGTACAAATATCATAGGTGGAATATAACCTGCTTTTACCCACTTGTTAATTACAGGTAGCAATCCGTTTCTGAAACCGCCAAGACCGCCCTGACCGTGTATCATGATAACGGTTGGATATTTGCCCTCGGCTTTTGGCTCAAAATAATATCCTTGACATTCGTCGTTAAGCTTGTAAGGTGTAAGCTGACTGCCGTAAATGTCGGTAGAAGACACAGGGAAACGTGGCTCTTCAATCTTAACAGGCTGACTTGACGTATTGCTCGAGGTATTTGTATTGCTCGAGGTATTGCTCGAGGTATTGCTTGAGGTATTGCTTGAAGTGTTGCTCGAAGTGTTGCTCGAAGTATTACTTGATGTGTCATTCGAAGTAGTGCTTGAAGTGTCACTTGATGTAGTGTTTGGTGTTTCATCCTTGCTTTGAGCAGAAGAAGTATTACTTGAGTCTTTATTACTGCTGCCTGTACTTTCGTTTCCGCAAGCGGCAAGAGAAAGTATCAAAGCAAGTGCTAATAAAACACATAAAAATTTTTTCATAATATCACCTTTTCTTTGTATTATAAAACAATTATATCAATCAACTTAAAACTTGTCAATAATTGACATTGCAAAGATTGTGATTCTCACTTTGTGCAATATGTAAAAAAGCGAACCGTTTGGTTCGCTTTTTATCGTATAACGGGCTCCAGCTGTTTGCCCTCAAGCGCTTTTTCAAGCGTCTCTCTTATAAGACTAAAATCACAAACCAGTGACGTTAGCTTACTATGAGGGTCATCCTGAGAGTAGGGAACGAAATAAATATTTTTAGTGTTGTGCAAGATTCCTATGTTTTTAGCGGTAGCACCTAAAGCATCGTTAGTGGCAATAGCTAAAACTACAGGCTTGTTATTTCTAAGGTGCGCCTTAACCGCCATAGTTACTGGTGTGTCGGTAACGCCTAGAGCAATTTTCGAAAGAGTGTTACCTGTACACGGTGCTACAACTATAGCATCCAGCAGGTTTTTAGGACCTATAGGCTCTGCATCTACTATGGTGTGAATAATCGGCTCGTGACATAAGCTTTCTACCTTGCCTTTAAGCTCTTCACAGGGGATAAATCTCGTATCGGTGTTATATACGATATCAGACATTATAGGTTTGATTTTTATATTTAATTGGGACAGCTCTTCGAGTGCTTTAAGTGATTTTTTTACGGTGCAAAAGGAACCGCAAAAGGCGTATCCCAAGGTTATATTTTCCATTTACCATTCTCCTCGTTTAGTATGGTTGTTATAGTATCGGCAACAATTTTTCCGGCGCTTTCAGGGGAGGTTTTGCCGGGTATACCTGGTAGCGTTACCGCCTTTAAACCCTCAACCGAAGCTTTATTAAAATCAAGACAGCCCTTAGAGGATATATCTATTATAATGGTGTTTTTAATGCTTTCAAAATTATCAAAAAGCAAAAGGTCAACAGTATTAAAAATTATATCGAACTGTGATGCTGTTTTATTAACCTCGGTGGTGTGAATATGCTTAATTCCAAGCACCTTGAGCATAGAAAAATCCTCTGCTTTTCTGGCGCTCACCGTTAAATCACATCTAAAGGCTCTAAGTCGGTCGGCTAAAGCTTTACCGCATTTTCCGTAGCCTACAACTAAAATTTTACTGTCAAAAAGTGTTTTTTTAGAAATCTCTATTGCTTTAGCTATAGCGCCCTCAGCAGTAGGCACGGCATTCAGCAAAGCAAAATCATATCGGCACAGATAGTCTATATACCGTAAACCGTCAAAGGCGTAGCCACCGCTTAAAATAAGGCAATTGCCGTATAGCTCTCTAACTTGATTAAGGGGTATTACAGTATCGGTCAGGGGACAGTTTGCATTTTTGCCGTCCCGTGTAGTAGGCACAGGTAGTACGACAACGTCGAATTTTTTGGAAAGCTTTGGATAGCCGTCACCATCGAAAAGTCCGTAGCTTGAAACAGAAAAACCTTGCTCCGATAGAATTTTGAAAGCAAAACGCGAGCGTAAATCTCCGCCTATAAACAATATATTTTCCATAAATAAATCACCAACAAAAATAAAAGCGCCGAATGTTTTTAATACATTCTATGGCGCTTTTGTGATTTAAGTTACAGATTGATAAGTATATTTTTTTGATTTAAATCCTTGTTTTCCATTACCTTTTCGAGTAAAAATTCAAGTCTTTCCTTTATCTGTCTACCCTCAAAACCTAATTGCTTTAAATCATCTCCCGTAATGTACAGATGGCTTATTTTATAAGGCTCGTTTTGCTCTAATATTTCTTTTGTGGTGCTTGTTATAAAGGAGGTGTTTTTGTTTTTGGTGATAGATATAAATTCTGCTGCATCGAGCAAAATTAGAGGCTTAGAAACCTTGTTTAAAAGCCGTTTAATATCCAATTTGGTTTTAGGCTCATTTTCAACACAAAGTGATACCTCTTTAAAATATTCCTTTGTTTTGTTAGATGTTTTAAGCAGTTCCAAAGTTTCTATGGGGTTAGAGGAAGAAAAGTGAATGAATGAAAAAAACTTCAGATTTTTATTAGAAAACTCATTTATAAATTCAGTGTTTTTTAAATCTTCAAGCTTTAAAAAACTTAAAGCCTTTATATCAAAAAGCGGTTTTGCAATCTTTAAATATTTCCCCGAAACCATTTTTTTAAGCTCCGTATATATTCTTTCAACACTTATGTTTTTTAGTGTATCAGAGCATTCTAAAGCGGCAATTTCGGTTTCTCTTTCTATTGAAAAGCCTAAAGTGGAGGCAAAGCGGAATAATCTCATTATTCTAAGTGCATCCTCACTAAACCTTTTTTTAGGATTTCCTACAGCACGAAGTATTTTTGCATTTAAATCATCCATTCCGCCGAAGGGGTCAACAAAGCCTGTTTCGGGATTATAGGCTATAGCGTTAACCGTAAAATCTCTGCGCGATAAATCTTTGTTTA
>JAZLAD010000138.1:0-10062 GCA_045613005.1 Acutalibacteraceae bacterium
TGATATACAGTCGGAAAGTTTCTCAGGCATTCTTGTCTTTCCGCCGATACCCGATTTATTTCTTGAAGCATCCCTTGCTTTTTGTGCGGCTTCACGGGCGTTTGATGCGGCAATAGCCTTATCGATTATAATCTTACTCTCAGCGGGATTTTCTTCTAAGAATTTATAAAGCTGGTCGTTTACAATGTCACGAACGAGCTGTCCTACCGAAGTATTACCAAGCTTTGCCTTGGTCTGAGATTCGAACTGTGCGTCGGCAAGTTTTACAGAAACTACCGCTACGAGTCCCTCTAAAATATCATCGCCCTTTAAATTATCGCTTGATTCCTTAATCTTTTTAAAGTCGTGCGCGTATTTATTTACAACTCTGGTTACGGTTTGCTTAAATGCCTGTTCGTGAGTACCGCCGTCTATAGTGTGGAGCGTGTTAGCAAAGGATAATATCTTACTGTCGTATGCAGTAGACCATAAAAGCGCTATTTCAGCCGTCTCGTCCTTTTTAGAGCCGCTAAGATAGATAACCTCATTATTTAAGCTGTCCTTTTTGCTTCCTGCTAAAATATATTCAACGTATGATTTAATACCGCCCTCAAAGCATAAATCCTCCTGTCTGTCCTTGGTGTAGGAGTCACTTCTAAGGTCGGTAAGCACCACTCTGATACCCGCATTTAAAAATGCCTGTTCTCTTAGTCTATTTAAAAGAATTTCGTAATCGTAGGTAGTAGTGTCTGTAAAAATAGTAGGGTCAGGCTTAAAGGTAACGGTGGTACCCGTTTCGTTTGTGGTGCCAATAACCTCTAAATCTGATACAATGTTACCCTTTTCGTAACGCTGTTTGTAGATATTAGTACCGTCCTTAACCTCTACCTCAAGCCAAAGGGATAGCGCGTTAACAACCGAGGCACCAACACCGTGAAGACCGCCCGATACCTTGTATCCGCCGCCGCCAAACTTACCGCCTGCGTGAAGAATTGTGAAAACAACCGTAACGGTAGGAATTCCCTTTTGCGGATTTATACCAACAGGAATACCGCGTCCGTTATCGGTAACTCTTATAATACCGCCGTCCAAAATATCAACGGTAATTTTATCGCAAAAGCCTGCAAGTGCTTCGTCAATAGAGTTATCAACAATTTCATAAACAAGATGGTGAAGACCGCGTTCACCTGTTGAACCGATATACATACCGGGGCGTTTTCTTACAGCCTCTAAGCCTTCTAGCACCTGTATCGAATTTTCGTCATAAGCTTCGGTAATAGGTGTGTTTATGCTCTCGCTCATTTGATTTTTCTCCTTTATATTAATTTAAATTATATTTCTTTGTAGCTTATTCTTTTAATAAGGGTTTGCGTAGAAAATTGGGATAAATAAACCCTGTTTTCTCTTTTTTTCTTAGAACAAACTATAAAAGTTTTAGGCAAATCATAGGTTAACATTTTAACCTCGCCCTTTTTTTCGCAAAGGGATAAATATTCACGGCTTCTTTTTGAAACGGTTACGTTATCAAGATCAAAAAAACCTATTATTTCATCATCTTTTACCGTCGCTTCGTTTCCTAAATTTATATACATCTAATTTAAAACCTCACCGTTTTTTATCTCAAAAATTTTACCCTCTTTAAGCCTACTTGTGTTTAAAGGGTCGCAACAGGTTATAAAGGCTTGTCTGCCTTTTATGTGGTTTAAAATGTAGTTTTGCCTTGTTACGTCAAGTTCGCTCATAACGTCATCAAGTAAGCAAATAGGCTGTTCACCCGTAATTTCTTTTGTAACCTCTGCCTGAGCCAGTTTAAGACTAAGCGCTACACTTCTTTGCTGACCTTGTGAACCAAATGAACGGCTATCGTCACCGTTTATTAAAAATTTAATATTATCCCTGTGAGGACCTACCGACGTAACGCCTGTGTACATATCCTCATTTCGAGCCGTTATTAATTTTTCCTTAATATTAAATTCACTATCTGCGACATACACCGCCGAAATTTCTTCTTTTCCGCCCGATAGACCTTTGTAAATTTCGGGTAAAAACCTTTTTAATTCCTCAATATATTTTTTTCGGTATTTTATTATCTTTTCGCCAGATACTGCTATCTCTTTTTCAAAAACGTCAAGCATAACGCAGACCGTTTTATCGTATTTTAAATCCTTAATAATTGTATTTCTTTGCATTACTGCTCTTTTATAGGATTTTAAAATTTCAATATAATTAGGATATATCTGACCTATAGCAAGGTCTAAAAATTTACGTCTAGTTTGAGGACCCTCTTTAACAAGACCTAAATCAACGGGAGAAAAAAT
Source organism: Acutalibacteraceae bacterium (assembly GCA_045613005.1). Lineage (GTDB taxonomy): Bacteria > Bacillota > Clostridia > Oscillospirales > Acutalibacteraceae > UBA737. Next base: position 2,298 of record JAZLAD010000138.1, read on the forward strand.
AACAGCGTTGAAATTTCCTGCAAGCTTTGAAGTTGAAACTAACTGCTTACCGTTTAAAAAGGCGGTTTTTTTATCACTTATTTTTATTTGCGCCTCGTTTTCTACACCTAAAAAGTTAAAAAACGAAGAAATAAGCGAATTTTGTTCACCCTTTTTTATAAGCTCAAAATCCTTGCTTCCTCTAAAGCTTTTAGCTCCCGAAAAAAGCCACAGCGCCTCTATTATATTTGTTTTGCCCTGTGCATTTTCACCGCATATTACGTTTATTTCATCACTCGGATTAAGTTCTATTTCACTAATATTTCTGAAATTTTTTAAGTAAAGCTTATTTACCTTCATTTTCTACAATAATTTTAACTCCGTCAAATTCTGCAGTATCGCCGAGCTTTAATTTTTTACCGCGCATTAAGCAAACCTCACCGTTTACCTTTACCTCGCCGCTTTGTATTACAAACTTTGCGTGACCGCCTGTTGCAACAAGGTTAGCAAGTTTTAGTGCGCTGTCAAGCTTTATAAAATCCTCTTTTATAGAAATTTTAATTTCTTTCATTATTTTAACCTCATAGGCATTACAAGATATAGAAAATCGTTATTGTTTTGGTCCTGAGAACGAATAACTACACCTGCATTCGGTCCGTTATACTTAATTTCAATATTATCGTCCTCGCAACCCTTTAGAGCATCTAAAATATAACGGCAGTTAAGACCTAATTCAAAATCAGAGCCTTCAAGCACTATTGGAAGTGTTTCACTTGCCCTACCTATTCCTGTTTTAGAGCTAACCACCAAGCGCTCCTCGTTAAAACTGCAACGAATAGGGAAAGAAAAGGTATCGTTAATAATAAGCGAAACTCTCTCTACCGAATCTATTAAATCCTTGCAGTTTAAAAATACTCTGTGTGTGTAAACCTCAGGAATTGTCTTTTCAAAATTAACAAATTCTCCTTCGAGCAAACGGCAGATAAATATGTAACCGTTAACGTCAAAAGAAACAAGTCTTTTTCCAACCGTAATACTAACGTTTTCGGTTGTTTCGTCAATTATTTTAGCAACCTCGTTTACAGCTCTTCCCGAAACTATAAGCTCTGCTTCTCCTGAGGCGCTTACCCTTCTTCTTCTGATAGCAAGTCTATAACCGTCAATACCAACCAGCTGTAAAACGTTATTAGAAAGTCTTATATTAATACCTGTAAGAATAGGACGGCTTCCCTCTATTTGAGCTACTGCAAAAATAGTACCCTTTACCATTTCAGAGAAAATTTTACCGTCAAGCTCTATTTTTTCTCCCTCGCTTACCAGTGGCATCTCAGGAAAATCAATAGCAGCCATTCCCATTATTTCAAAACTTGCCTCACCGCTTCTTATTACACAGCGAAGACGTTCGTCAGCCTCAATTTCAACCTGAACTCCGTTCATCTTTCTTAAAATCTCACCAAGAAGTCTTGCATTAATAACAATATCGCCTTCTGCTTCGCAGGATGCATACATTTCCTTTTTTATTCCTGTTTCAAGATTGTAAGAAATAAGGGTTAATTTTCCCTTTTCTGCAGAAAGTAAAATACCCTCAAGCACAGGCATTGCGGTTTTTGAAGAAACTATTTTTTGAAGTCTAGTAACGGCATCTAAAAGTTCTGCTCGCTCAGCTTTGAATTTCATATTTTTTCCTCTCTTTTTTAAAATAAAAATATTAATATTTTACCAGTAATAATATATACGGTTAAAAGTGTTAGTTTGTCCTAAAAGGCTTATAAATCAAGCTTTTTTACTGTTAACAAAAAATTTTATAAAATGTTTATAAATTTAATACCTTTTAAGTTTTAAACAATTTGTTGATAAAGTGTATGTTAATTAACATTAAAAGTGTTGAAAACTATTTATGTATTATTACTTTTTAGATTTTTAATAATATCGTCGACCAGCTCTTTTTCGTAAGGCTTGTCCTTTAAGAATTTTTCAATCTTATCAACGTTGTAAAGAACTGTTGAATGGTCCTTACCAAAGCTTTCGCCTATTGCCTTAAAAGAAAGGTCGGTAGCTTCTCGTGCTATGTACATAGCAACCTGACGCGCAAGAACAAGCGACGCCGTTCTTCTGTTTGATAAAATATCACTCTCTGATACGTTGTAGGTTCTTGCTACCTCGTCTATTATTTTTTCAATTTTAATTGGCTCAGGCTGTGTATCGTTAATAACGTCTCTTATAAAGCCCTGAACGATGGCAATAGTAGGCACTCTTTTTTGAATTTCAACAAAAGCCTGTAATTTTTTTATAACACCCTCTATTTGACGGGTATTGCTCTTAATATGCTCGGCAATATAATAAATTAAATTTTCATCGAGTAAAAATCCGCTTTGCTGAGATTTTTTACGGATAATACCAACCCTTGTTTCAAAATCAGGAGAGGTAACGTCGGCAAAAAGACCGCTTGAAAGTCTTGAACGAATACGCTCGTCAAGAGTTTTGATATCTTTAAGCGGACGGTCAAGCGTTACAACTATCTGCTTGTTATTTTGATAAAGCGCGTTAAAGGTATTAAAGAATTCTTCCTGAGTTTGTTCTTTACCTGCGATAAAGTGAATATCGTCGATTAAAAGCACGTCGGCAGTTCTGAATTTGTTTCTGAAATCGTCGATGGTGCCAAGACCGATTTTACCCTCTTGAATGGCCTGAATTAACTGATTTGTAAAATCCTCGCCGCGAATGTATTCAACCCTTTTTGAAGGAAGCTTTTTCTTTATATTATTTTTAATAGCAAGTAAAAGGTGGGTTTTTCCAACACCCGACGGGCCGTAAATAACCAAAGGATTATAATTAATCATTCCGGGATTTTCAGCAACTGCAAATGCGGCGGCTTGTGCAAAACGGTTTGAAGAGCCTACGATAAAATTATCAAAGGTGAAAAAGTCTTCAAAGGTAAGTCCCTCACTTAAGGTTTCCGCCTTTAAAATTTCTTCCTCTTCCTTATCGTAAACAACCTTTAATTTTAATTCTATGCCCATTATTTTCTTTATACACTCGGTTAGAATTTCGGTGTAATTTTGCTCAATAATAGTGCACATATATTCGCTTGTATGAGAAATTACAAAATAACCGTCCTCAATTTTTTCAGGCTTAATATCCTGTAGAAAACAGGAATATGCCGTTTCGGAAATTTTTGATTTACATTCCTCGCTTATTGCTACCCAAATATCTTCAACCGATTGAATTGCCACTAAAATTACCACCTTAAATAATATAATATATATATATTAAATAGATATACATATAGAGTATATCACAAGCCTTAATTTTTTTCAACATTTTTTGCTCAAAAAGGTTGAAAAAACAGTAAAAATATTGATTTATTTATAACTTTAGGTGTATAATGATTACAATTTAAGAAAAGAGGTATAAAAATGAAAATAAAGGACCTTTTTTTAGAGGATAAATTATCCTTATCAATTGAAGTTTTTCCGCCAAAAAGTGAAACAAATTTTGAAAGTGTAAAATTAGCTACCGAAGAAATAGCAAGTCTTAAACCCTCGTTTATGAGCGTTACCTACGGTGCCGGCGGTGGAACGAGCGAATATACGCTTGAAATTGCTAAAAATATAAAGAAGAATTACGGTGTTCCAACCCTTGCACATCTGACCTGTGTTTCTTCCACAAAGGAAACGGTAAAGCAAAAAATACAGCAAATAAAGGATTCAGGAATAGAAAACGTGTTAGCGCTTCGTGGCGATATTCCCGAGAATTTTAGCGGTGACAGAGAAAAACAATACTATAAACACGCCGTAGATTTGGTCAGAGAATTAAAGGAAGCAAACAAGGACTTTTGTATAGGCGGTGCTTGTTATCCTGAGGTTCATCCTGAAAGCAAGTGCCAAAAGGATGATATTTTTTATCTTAAAGAAAAGCAGGATGCAGGCTGTGATTTTTTCACAACTCAGATGTTTTTTGATAATAATTTGCTTTATAATTTTCTTTACAAAATAAGGGAGCAGGGAATAACAGTGCCTGTAATTGCGGGTATAATGCCAATTACTAACGCCAATCAGTTAGAAAGAGCAATTAAGCTGTCGGGAAGCTTTATTCCAAGAAGATTCGTAAGCTTGGTTGATAAGTTTGGCAAAAATCCTGACGCAATGAAACAGGCGGGTATCGCCTACGCTACCGACCAGATTATAGACCTTTTTGCAAACGGCATTAAAAACGTTCACGTATACTCTATGAACAAGCCCGAAATAGCACAAAAAATAATGCAGAATTTAAGCGATATAATAAAATGAAAACAAGGGTAGAAATTAAAAATTTAACACCTGAAAAAATAGAAAAAAGTGAAGTTTTAAGATACCTTAAAGCTAAGAGCGAAACGGGAATTGAGTCACTTTTAAAGCAGTGTATAGCAGAAGCCGAAAAGTGCCTTAAATACAGGGTTTGTTTCATTGAAACCGATTTGAAAATCAGTGAAAATGTATGCGATTTCGAGGTGTTTTCGATAGCTTCAAGGGACCTTGCAAAATGTCTTAAAAATTCAAAAAAAGCTATAATTTTTGCCGCAACAATAGGTGTGGAAATTGATAGATTAATAATAAAAAATATGAGTATTTCTCCCGCAAAAGCAGTAATTTTTGATGCTTTAGGTTCAGAGCGAATTGAGGCTTTATGCGATACCTTTTGTGAGCAAAAAAAACTAGAAAAAAATGCCGAAATTACCCCTCGTTTCAGCGCGGGTTACGGCGATTTACCGCTCCTGTTTCAAAGAGAAATTTTTAAAATTTTAGGCTGTGAAAAGAGTATAGGCTTAACGCTGAACGAGAGCCTTATAATGTCGCCTAATAAGTCGGTAACGGCAATTTTCGGAATAAAATAAAGAAGGATTTTAAAATGAATTTTTTACAATTTTTAAAAGAAAATATAGTCCTGCTTGACGGCGGAATGGGAACTCTTTTGCAAGAAAAGGGGTTAAAAACGGGCGAAAAGCCTGAGCTTTGGAATATTACCCACCCTGATACTATAATAGCTATACATAAAGATTATTTTGAGGCGGGAAGCAACGTAATATCTACCAACACCTTTGGCGCAAACCTTCTAAAATTTAATGAAAAAGAGCTTGAAGAAGTAATAAAAAGTGCGGTAGAAAACGCAAAAAAAGCACAGATAACCGCCAATGCGCCACAAGAAAAATTCATAGCCTTGGATATAGGACCTTTAGGCAAGCTTTTGAAGCCGTTTGGTGACCTCGAGTTTGAAGAAGCGGTAGAAATTTTTGCAAAAACGGTTAAAATCGGTACAAAATACGGTGTCGATTTAGTAATTCTTGAAACCTTTAACGATTCCTACGAAACAAAAGCAGCACTTTTAGCCGTTAAAGAAAACTGCGATTTGCCGGTTATAGTTTCAAACGCCTATTCGGACGATAAAAAGCTGATGACAGGCTCTGATACTGCCGCTATGGTAGCTCTTCTTGAGGGTATGGGTGCAGATGTTTTAGGTGCTAACTGTTCGCTGGGTCCTAAGCAGTTAAGGGAAGTAGCACTTGAATTGCTCGAAAACGCAAGTATACCGGTATCCTTAAAACCAAATGCGGGACTGCCCAGACTTGAAAACGGACAAACCGTGTTTGACGTGACACCTGAGGAGTTTGCAAACGAGGTAGCAGAGCTTGTTAAAAAAGGACTAAGAGTAATAGGCGGTTGCTGTGGCACAACACCCGAATATATAAGACTTTTAGCACAAAGGGTAAAGGACCTAAAACCGCTTAAAATAACCGATAAAGCAAAAACTGTAGTATCATCATACTCAAAGGCTGTAACCTTCGATAAAGCACCTGTTTTAATAGGTGAGCGCATAAATCCTACGGGTAAAAAGCGCTTTAAACAGGCACTGGTCGATAACGATATAGACTATATTTTACAAGAGGGAGTAAAGCAACAGGAAAAGGGTGTGCATATTCTAGACGTAAACGTTGGTCTTCCCGAAATCGACGAGGTAGAAATGCTTAAAAATAGCGTTACAGCACTGCAAAGCGTTACCGATTTACCGTTACAGATAGACACCGCCAACGTTACCGCTATGGAAAAAGCGCTGAGGCTTTATAACGGTAAGGCGATGATAAACTCGGTAAACGGAAAAAAGAGCAGTATGGAAAAGATTTTTCCGCTAGTGAAAAAATACGGCGGTGTGGTAGTTGCCCTAACGCTTGATGAAAACGGTATTCCCGAAAAGGCTGAAGAGAGGGTAGAAATAGCAAAGAAAATTTTAAAAGAGGCTCAAAATTACGGCATTGATAAAAAGGATATCGTTTTCGATACCCTTGCTATGTCTATAAGCGCCGATAATAATGCCGCAAACGAGACTTTAAAGGCACTTAAAATTATAAAGGAGAAGCTTTGCTGTAAAACCTCACTCGGCGTTTCAAATATTTCTTTCGGACTGCCAAACAGGGATATAATTAACAGCACGTTTTTTAGTTTAGCACTCCAAAACGGGCTTTCTGCCTCTATTATGAACCCCTATTCAGAGGAAATGCTAAAGGTATATTTTGCATTTAACGCCCTAAAGGGCAACGATGAAAACTGCCTTAATTATATAAACTATGCCTCAGGGTTTACAGCCGATGCAAAACCCGAAGCAAAGGAAAATATGACCTTAAAAGAGGCTATAATCAAAGGCTTTAGCGAAAAAGCGGCTAATATTACAAAAGAGCTTTTAAAAGAAAAAAAGGCTCTTGAAATCATAAACAGTGAGATTATACCGGCACTAAATACAGTGGGCGAAGCCTTCGAAAGCAAAACGCTTTATTTACCCCAACTTCTTATTAGTGCAGAAAGTGCCAAGAGCGCTTTTGAGGTTATAAAGGTAAATTCTCAGGGCGAGGGTAACAAAAACGGCAAGACAATTGTTATAGCAACCGTTAAAGGCGATATTCACGATATCGGCAAAAATATCGTGAAATTGTTGCTTCAGAATTACGGCTTTAACGTAATAGACCTTGGAAAAGACGTGCCGAGTGAAAAAATTGTCGGCGAGGCGGTTAAAAATAACGCATTTTTAGTATGCCTCTCGGCTCTTATGACCACCACGCTTCCCGCAATGGAGGAAACTATAGCGCTCCTTAAACAAAAAGCACCCACCATAAAAACAATGGTAGGCGGTGCCGTTTTAAACGAGGAATACGCTAACAAAATCGGCGCCGATAAATACGCAAAGGACGCCCTCGAAGCCGTGCGGTTTGCATCGTGCTAGAGTAGGGAACGGACTTAAGTGCCGTTCCGTTAAATAATAAAACGGTGTTTGCGCTTTGCGAAAAAATATAAAAAACAATGCTTGTCAACTAAAACACCTAGTTTAAGCCTACAAGCATTGTTTATTTTTTTAGCTTTTTGATAATTTCTGCCGTCTGTGCATTTTCTTCGCAGTCGCTCGAATGAATAAAAATTTCCTCACGGGCACGCTGCGTCTATATTACCTCGTTTATCGCCTTTTCGGTTGCATCGAGCAGGGTTAAATACATTTGTTTGTAGTCTGCCAACCTTGTCACTCCTTTTTTAAATCTTTTTAATTTTTCTATTTATTCAATATTTATTATGTATCAAAAATGATTTGATAAAGAACAACTAAGTAATCATAGAACGAAAGTGTCACCTTTTAGTATATCTTATAGTATTTTTAAGTAAAAAATTTTTAACTAAGAAAAAGAATCTTGACTTTAACTAAAAATTTGCTATAATAATTTTAGTTAAAATTTAATGTGGGCTGTTAAATAAAAATTTTTTTCGTTAAT
>JAZLAD010000139.1:0-2532 GCA_045613005.1 Acutalibacteraceae bacterium
GCAAACACCAATTCAGGCTATGGTAAACAAGATATCGGTTGAAAACGGTCACACCGATAATTGCTCTTATATGGCTTGGGGTTACAACCCGTTCATTACCGAGATTAGTCCATATCACGGCGCATATTTAGCGGTTGTTGAGTCTGTTTCAAAGCTAATAGCATCAGGTGCTTCTTTTGAGGACGTATATCTTACCTTCCAAGAGTATTTTGAGCGTCCGGGTACTGATCCTAAGGGTTGGGGCAAACCTCTTTCAGCTTTACTTGGTGCATTCAAGGCTCAGCTTGAGCTTGGCATCGGTTCTATAGGCGGTAAGGACTCTATGAGTGGTTCTTTCGAGGATTTAGACGTTCCTCCAACACTCGTATCCTTTGCAGTAACAACAGGTAAGACATCAGAGGTTATTTCTAACGACTTTAAGAAGTCGGGCAACAAGGTAGTATATCTTTGTCCTTTATACGATGAAAATAATCTTCCTGTTACCGATTCTCTTATCAGAACATATAATAAGGTTACAGCCTTAATGCGTGAGGGCAAGGTGCTATCAGCATATACACCTACTATGGGCGGTATTGCAGAGGCAGTATTTAAAATGTGCCTCGGTAATAAGCTAGGCTTTAAATTTAACGATAATATTTCTACAGAGTCTATCTTCTCATATTCTTATGGTGGCTTCTTACTCGAAGTATCTGAGGACGTGGAGGACGCTCTCGAAATCGGTGTTATTACTGACGGGTATTCATTAGCACTTGGTGGCGAAACTGTTGACCTTGAGGCTTTACAAAAGGCTTATGAAGACAAACTTGAAAAGGTTTACTCTTGCAATATAGAGCAGAAATCTGAAAAGCCTCAGAACATTTCATTTACCGGCGGTAAGATAGTAGCTCCTTCAATTAAGGTAGCACGTCCAAAAGTACTTATCCCTGTATTCCCAGGTACTAACTGTGAATATGATTCTGCAAAAGCAGTAACCGATGCGGGTGCTGAGGCTGATATCTTCGTTATTAACAATATGTCGGCAGACGGCGTAGCCAGAAGTGTTGAAAAGTTTGCAGAGGCTGTTAAATCTTCACAGATTATCTTTGTTCCGGGCGGTTTCTCAGGCGGTGACGAGCCTGACGGTTCAGGTAAGTTCATTACTGCATTCTTCCGTAACGAAGCTGTAAAAGAACAGGTTACAAATCTACTTGAGAAGCGTGACGGTCTTATGTGCGGTATTTGTAACGGCTTCCAGGCACTTATTAAACTAGGACTTGTACCTTACGGTAAGATTATTGATACCGACGAGCATTGTCCAACACTTACATTTAATACAATTGGCAGACACCAGTCAAGAATTGTATCGGTTAGAGTTGCTACTAATAATTCACCTTGGCTTAAAAATACTAACGTTGGCGATATCTACAACGTTCCGATTTCTCACGGTGAGGGTAGATTTATAGCAGAGCCAGACGTACTCGAAAGCCTTATTAATAACGGACAGGTAGCTACTCAGTACGTTGACCTTGACGGCAATGCTACCAACGATATTCGATTTAACCCCAATAACTCTATGCAGGCTATCGAAGGTATTATTTCACCTGACGGTAGAGTTATCGGTAAAATGGGTCACTCTGAGCGTATAGGTGACGGTCTTTACAAGAACGTTGTGGGCGAATATGATATGAAGCTCTTTAAATCTGCAGTTGAATACTTTAAATAAAATAAGCAAGCGGAGGTTACAATTATGGGTTATCTTTCTGATATCGAAATAGCACAGCTGTGTCAAATGAAACCTATTACCGAAATCGCAAAGGTGGCAGGACTTTGTGAGGACGATATAGAGTTTTACGGTAAATACAAAGCTAAGGTTGACCTTTCGGTTTTAAAAGATGAAACAAAGAAAAACGGTAAGCTAATTCTTGTTACCGCTATCACTCCAACCCCCGCAGGCGAGGGCAAAACTACCACCACAATAGGTCTTGCAGACGGTCTTAGAAGAATAGGCAAGAACGTAACAGTAGCACTAAGAGAACCCTCTCTGGGACCTGTTTTCGGTGTTAAGGGCGGTGCCGCTGGTGGCGGTTACGCTCAGGTAGTTCCAATGGAGGATATAAACCTCCACTTCACAGGCGACTTTCACGCAATAGGTGCCGCAAACAACCTATTAGCCGCTATGCTTGATAACCATATTCAGCATGGAAATGCTTTAGGTATTGACCCTAAGCGTATAACCTGGAAACGCTGTGTTGATATGAATGACAGACAGCTTAGAAACGTAATAGACGGTCTTGGCGGCAGAGTGAACGGCGTTCCCAGAGAGGACGGTTTTGACATCACCGTTGCAAGTGAAATTATGGCAGTTCTTTGTCTTTCAAATTCAATTACCGACCTTAAAAACAGACTGGCTAACATCATCGTAGGCTACACCTATGATGATGAGCCTGTAACATGCGGTCAGTTAAAGGCACAAGGCGCTATGACAGCACTCCTTAAAGACGCTTTGAAGCCTAACCTCGTTCAGACACTCGAAGGCACACCCGCATTTGTTCA
>JAZLAD010000140.1:0-3584 GCA_045613005.1 Acutalibacteraceae bacterium
AGTTTCTCGAACTCGCCGCGCTGATTTTCGATCTCATTATATATAGCATCGTTTTCACGGGTCTTACCGAGAAGAGCGCTTATATCAATACCATATTCATTGTTTGCCTTATCAACGGCAGTCTTAATAATCTTCTGAACAGCCTCTTCTACCTTCTGGTTAGCAAGAGCCTTGATTCCTTCGATTGTGCCGTCGCCTGTGCCGTTTGCTAAATTCTCAAGCTGTTCAGCAACGTTTAATAGGTCAGCACTGTTGGTGTTGATAGCGTCAATCTGATTATAGAACCAATTAATATCATCCTTGAATTTAGCGCCGTTTTCCATCATATACTGAACCTTGCTGGAACCGTGCTTATTATATGCTTCTATATCCTTGCCTAGTGTTAACTGACCGTTACCATTATCATAATCTGCGATAATGTTTCCGATAGCTTCCTTGCACTCACCCTCAGGAAGAGATATTACTAAAGAATAGAGCTTTTGACCCTCGTACTCAACAACGTATTCAATACCGTTATATATAGTACGTAATTCCTCCATCTTACTCTCGATAGCTTCAACTGCAAGGCCTAACTGACCTGCTGCAGTATCGGTTAGTGAATAACCGTCAGCTAAATAGTAAGGAGCGTTAAGTAATGCCTGCTGTAAAGCAGCGTCAACTGCAATGTACAGAGAATATGTAACCTCAACGCGATAGGAGTTAGCAGGCTTTGTGAAGTTAGCAATATAATTTTCGCCCACCTTTGAAAGAGGAACGTTTATATCGGTACCCTGTGAACCGTCAGCATTGTTATACTTAATAACTGCTGCTGTAGGCTCCCATACAAAACCGCTTGTTGTGTACGGCACTGCTGTAACTGTCTGTGTGTCAGCATCTACTGTTACTAATCCCTCAGAATTATCTGCAGGGATTTTAACGCTGTAGCTCTGGCCCACAAGACCTGTACAGGCTAAAATTGCCTTTTCAAATTCGTTAAGCTCATAGTTGTTTGCTACAAGCCCACCGGTTGTACCGCTCCATACGTTGTCCTGTTGGTCAACTGCAGATGCGTGGTTGTGCTCTGCGGGTTGCGCCAAAATTACTAGTGAATTAAGGCTGGTTAAAACCACTAGTATTGACAACAATAAAGCAACCGATTTTTTGAAGAAAACTTTTGATTTTCTCACTGTCATCATCAACCTTTCTTACTATAACATCATACCGTTTTCTTGCCAATGTCATTCGTCTTGTCAGTATTTACTACAATCAGAAATGATATACACACGCAATGACGGCATTTTGATATCCTATTATATCACACTTAAAATAAAAATACAAGTCTTTTCTCGAATTAAAACGAGCAATATATAACAAAAATGTAAAATATTGTCGGTGCATTTTTAACAAATTTTCCAAAGCTATTCTCACAAAAAAACAACCTAAATTCACATAAAGTGAATTTAGGTTGCCGTGTTTTTAGCGTATTAGTTTGTATAGTTATCAAAGTAACCCTGAACCAAAACTACAGGAGTACCTTTGTCGCCTGAACCACTTGTAAGGTCGCAGAGTGAACCGATAAGGTCGGTAAGTTGACGAGGTGTTGTACCTTGTGCCGCCATATTACCAACAAGGCTACCGTCCTTCTTCTTAATGCTATCGGAAATAGCCTTTTTAAGTTCTTCGCCCGAAAGGTCTTTAAAGTCGTTATCTGCCAGATATTTAAGCTTTAACTCGTTTGGTGTACCGATAAGACCGTCGGTAAATGCAGGTGAAACAACGGGGTCTGCAAGTTCCCAGATTTTACCCTTAGGGTCTTTAAACGCACCGTCGCCGTATACCATAACCTCAACCTTTTTACCTGTTGCGTCAAATACCTTCTTCTGTATATCGAGAACTAAAGGCTGACAGTCTCTTGGAAACAATTTAATCTTATCTTCGGTAGATTTGTTAGAACCTAAAAGACCATAATTTTCGTTATAACCGCTGCCGCTTACAGAAGCGTTTAAAATATCGTCGAGTCCACAAACAACCTTAGCACCTGCGGCCTTTAGAAGACGCTTGGTACGTGCACGGGTGTGAATATCACAGGTTAAAACGCAATCAGCATAGTCGAGAATTGCCTTTGGTTGATTAGCAAAGATGATTTCAACCTCTGCGCCGCATTCTTTAATAAGGTCAGCATAAAACTGAACGTAGTCAACACCAGTGAATTCAAGCTTCTGAACGCCGAAAACCTCACGGTATCTCTCAAGGGACAATACGTCAGAATAAGGATTAATACCTGCTTCATCAATAAGGTCGTAGGTAGCAAGTGAGTTACCAACCTCATCAGATGGGTAGCTGAGCATTAGAACAACCTTCTTACAGCCCTTTGCTATACCCTTTAAGCAGATTGAAAAACGGTTTCTTGAAAGAATTGGGAAGATAACGCCCACTGTACCGCCGCCAAGCTTTGCCTTTACATCTGCAGCTATATCGTCAACAGTTGCATAGTTGCCCTGAGCACGTGCGGCAATAGACTCTGTAAGTGCGATAACGTCTTTATCTCTGAGTGTAAATCCTTCAATTTCGGCAGCCTCAAGAACGCTGTCTGCTACGATTTTAGCAAGGTCGTCACCCTCGCGGATGATTGGGCAACGGATACCTCTTGATACTGTTCCTACACGACGTGTGTTTTCTGACATAAATTATTTATCCTCTCTTTTAAAAAGATTAAAAACGAATTGAAAATTAAAGCCTCAAAAAGCCATCAATTATTTTAGCAAAAAAAATTGAAAATTGCAATATTTTTTTAAAACTTTTAATAATATTTTATACCATTTTTTCCTGTTTAACCTTATGGTCTATAATATGTCTTGAGGCAAGTTCACGTCTTACGTCCTCAACCGAGATGCCCATTTCTACCATCATAACCATAATATGATAAGCTAAATCGGCAATTTCATAGACGGTTTCTCTTTTATCATTAGCCTTACCTGCTATTATAACCTCGGTAGACTCCTCGCCAACCTTCTTTAAAATTTTATCAATTCCCTTTTGGAAAAGGTAGGTTGTATACGAGCCTTCGGGTAAATCTGCTTTTCTTGAAAGCAAGAGTTCATATAGGCTATCTAAAGAAAACTCGTTAAGCTCTTCACTTTGGTATACAGGATAGTTAAAACAGCTATCGGTACCTAAATGACAGGCAGGTCCCTCTTTTTCAACCGTCACAACGAGAGCGTCTTTATCGCAATCGGCAGTAATCGATACAATATGCTGATAATTGCCGCTGGTCTCCCCTTTAAGCCATAACTCGTTTCTTGGACGGCTGTAGAAGCAGGTAAGACCCTTTTCCATTGAAATTTTAAGGCTCTCCTCGTTCATATATGCCACGGTTAAAACCTTTTTAGAAAGGTTATCCACAACTATTGCAGGAATTAAACCGTTTTTATCAAATTTAAGTTCACTAACGTTTATCATAAAAATCTCCTTATAACCTGACTAAAATATCGTTTCCACAAAGTTTTTCTTTGAGTGTTTTAATTTCTACCTCGCCAAAATGGAAAATTGAAGCCGCGAGACCTGCATCAATTTCGGGAATTTCTTTAAACAGAGTTATAAAATCA
>JAZLAD010000141.1:0-3720 GCA_045613005.1 Acutalibacteraceae bacterium
GGTGAAAAATCCACTCTAAGATACGATGAGCATCTAAAGGTAATTGAAGTAGCGGCTAAGTCCTGTAATAAACGAGTTCCGATTATTGCCGGAACAGGAAGTAACGATACCGTGTATTCTGTTGAACTTTGTAATGATGCAGAGTCGGTGGGCGCCGATGCTTTTCTTATGGTGACCCCTTATTACAACAAAACCTCACAAACCGGTCTTGTAGCGCATTATAACTATATTGCAGATAGAGTTAACAAGCCTATTATTCTTTATAACGTGCCTTCTCGCACAGGTGTTGCTATTAAACCTGAAACTTATAAAGAATTATCAAAGCACCAAAATATAGTTGCTACCAAGGAAGCGAACGGCGACCTTTCATCGGTTGCCACAACAAAATATCTTTGCGGTGACGACCTTGATATTTATTCGGGCAACGATGACCAAACGGTACCAATTATGTCGCTTGGCGGTATTGGTGTTATTTCGGTAGCCTCAAACATTGTGCCAAAGATTATGCACGATATGTGCACCGAAATCTTAAACGGAAATATAAAAAACGCATCAGACTTACAGCTTAAGCATATAGGTCTTATTAATGCGCTGTTTAGTGATGTCAACCCCGTGCCTGTAAAAGAGGCTATGAATATGTTAGGTTTAGACGTTGGCCCTTGTAGACTTCCATTATATCCTATGAGTGAGGCTACTAAGCAAAATTTAAAACAAAAACTTATTGAGTGCGGTTTGAAAACAATTTAAAATACACAGGATGTGAAAATTAGTGACTAAAATATTACTTTCAGGCGCCTGCGGTATGATGGGCAAAAAAATTGCAGACGTTGTATCAAAAAAGGATAATATGCAAATAATTTGTGGTGTTGATATAGCACAGCAGATTTGCGATTTCCCAATTTATAATAGTTTTGATGATATCAAAGAAGCACCCGACGTTATAATTGATTTCTCACACGTTTCAGTTTTAGAAAAACTGCTCAAATATGCGTGCGAAAAAAACATACCCTGTGTTATTGCTACAACCGGCTTCTCTCAAGAACAAATTTCAGCAATCAGAGCAGCATCAAAGAAAATCCCCGTTTTCTTTACTGCAAATATGTCGCTGGGTGTTAATTTGCTTTGTGCGTTAGCTATGAAGGCAGCTAGTATCTTAGGTGAGGATTTTGACGTTGAAATAATTGAGAAGCATCACAACCAAAAGCTAGACGCCCCCTCAGGCACTGCTCTGATGCTTGCTAATGCCGTAAATTCACAATTTGGCGATTCTTATGTTTACGAGTATGACCGCCACTCAAAACGCTTAAAAAGGCCTAAAAAAGAGATTGGCATACACTCTATCAGAGGCGGAACAATCGTTGGTGAACACGACGTGCTCTTTGCCGGTAGAGACGAAACCGTTACCCTTTCACATTCGGCTACCTCAAAAGAAGTTTTTGCAGTGGGTGCCGTTAAAGCGGCGGAGTTTTTAAAAGATAAAGAAATAGGTCTTTACGATATGACCGATGTGCTCTCTTTTAACTAATTTAACAAAATATAAAAGCCCCTCATATAATGTGTTAATCACACTATATGAGGGGTGTTTTTATGTCCGATTATTTAAATCCTATTATGAACGAAACAGACCTATTGAGATACGAAAGTTTTTTAAACGATATCGGGGATGCGGAAAACATCAACGCTAAAAAGACTATTTTTGATAAGCTGATAGGAAAAAGGATAAACATAAAAATATCTACCGAAACAGGTTTGCATTCTTACTTTGGAATTTTAAAAAGTGTACAAAAAGAATATTTAGAGATGTGCCAAAAAGATGGCAGAAGGTTAATAATTTTAAAACCTGAATCAATAATATCAATCACAATACTTTGAGCCTTGCATAACGTTTTGCTCTTTGAAAGCTTTACTTATCGAATTCAGTACCTTCTTCTTATCTGCCGACCAAAGCGGTGCAATTAAATCCCGCTTTGCACCGTCACCCGTTAGCCGGTGAATTACAATTTCTCTAGGCAGTATTCTAATACTGTCTATCAAAATATCGGTATATTCTTCAAAAGTTAATGTTTTAAATTTACCCTTCAAATATTCGTCAGCCAAATCGGTGTTCTTAAGCACGTGCAAAAGCTGAAGCTTAATGCCGTCCGCCCCACTTTTTGCGACATACTTCACCGTTTCAAGCATCATTTCCTTAGTTTCAAAGGGTAAACCCAAAATTACGTGAACAATAACATCTACGCCGATTTCCTTCAAAGATTTTACTGCCTGAGCAAAAACTGAAAGGTCGTATCCCCGTCTTATATATTCTGCGGTTTTTTCGTGTATCGTTTGAAGTCCCAATTCTACCCAAACAGGTTTTATTTTATTTAAATCTTTTAGTAAATTCAAAACATCTGGCGGTAAACAATCAGGCCGCGTAGCAATGGATAACGCTACAATATCGGGGTGATTTATTGCGGCGGTAAATATTTTTTCAAGATAGCTTACGTCTGCATAGGTGTTGGTAAAATCCTGAAAATATGCGATATATTTACCATCTTTAATTTTATTTTGAACCCTTTGTTTTGCTTTTTCAATCTGCTTACTTATATCAGACAGATTCTTTTCACAAAATGTACCCGAACCGTCACTAGAGCAAAATATACAACCCTTATTGTGTATTTTACCATCTCGCACCGGACAGGTCATACCGCCGGATAGAGATAACTTATACACCTTACAACCAAAAGTATTTTTAAGATAACTATTCAAATCATTATACATAAAAAGCTACTTTCTGTAATAAGAGTAATACGCGGTTATTACGTCATATTCGCCTGTGACGGTGTTTTGACCTTCCAGGGTAACACCGTCACCGCTAAGCAATAGATAGTATTTACACTCGAGAGTTTTACAGCGAAAAACGTCCGTCTCACCGCAAATCACACGGATTTCATCGCCAATTTCGGCAATTCTTCCCTCTTTACCCGCTATTATATGCTTAACGTTGCCGTCACTATCGGTCTGGCGCTTGGTAACGTACTTTACTATTCTACCGTCAAAGCATTTTAGCACTTGCGGGTTTTCTTTTTTCTTTTTGAATAAGAACATTTTATTCAACCACAAACTTAATAATTACCTTTTTACCCTTTTTAACGATAACACCATCAGTAAAGTTATCAAGTGCTATGGTGTGGGTAGCGTTGGTGATTTTCTCGTCCTCTACGCTAACGCCGCCTTGCTGAACAAGTCTTCTTGCCTCTCCGTTAGAAGCTGCTAAACCACCCTTTACCATAAGGGTTAAAATACCAATTTTACCGTCGGTGAAATCAGCGGCATCAAGGGTTACTGTTGGCATATTGTCGTGACTTCCTGCACCCGAGAATACTGCGCGGGAGGTCTCCTGTGCCTTTGTTGCTTCCTCTTCGCCGTGAACCAGTTTTGTAAGCTCAAATGCTAATATTTCCTTAGCTGTATTAAGCTGTGAACCCTCCCAAGAATCCATCTTGTCAATTTCTTCAAGAGGTAAGAAGGTAAGCATTCTGATGCACTTTAAAACGTCGGCATCGGCAACGTTGCGCCAATACTGATAGAATTCATAGGGTGAGGTTTTTTCAGGGTCAAGCCATACAGCGCCACCAACGGTTTTACCCATCTTTTTACCTTCGGAATTAAGCAGAAGTGTAATGGTCATAGCGTAAGCGTCCTTAGAAAGCTTCTTTCTGATAAGCTCGGTACCGCCAA
>JAZLAD010000142.1:0-9271 GCA_045613005.1 Acutalibacteraceae bacterium
CATTGATGAATCGCTTCCGTTTTTTCAAAAAATCATATCCAATCCAAGAAACATAATAAAGGAAGACGAAATAATCGTTAACGTTGCTCACGCTAAAAAGGGCGGTAGCGACGTAGTGCGCCATTTAGCACAGCACGGAAATTTTGTTCTTTCCTATGATAAGGATTCTCACGAGGTCAAACCGAATAAGCTTATGCAAAAGCTGAGGGAAGATTCCGAAGAACTTTATGAAAACAGATTTGTATATACCGTTCTCGAACGTGCTCACACCTTTGTAAGAATCAGGTACGATTCGCTTTTTAAGGCGATGGGTGATGAATTCGGTGCAAAGATTAAAATGCAATCTGAGCTTGACTGTGCAAGTGAGTACATTCATTTCGATATGTATATGCACATAAAAGAGAAGGAATCGGTTCTTGAAATCGACGAGAAGAACGGGGATATGCTTTCAAACGTTGCAAGGCTTTATAGGGTGCTCACAATGTTTATGAATACTCCGTTTGCTATTCAGCTTTCCCGTTTGCCGCGTGTTAAAGGCGCTATAACCAAAACAAACGTACTAAAGAAAAATCCTAATTACAAGGCGATTGTTAAGCTTTGGGACTTCCTTACAAGATATGATGACGTAGGTTACGCTATTAAAATAACCGAACAGAATCCGCAAATCACCGAAGCATTTCAGCAAGATCTTTTCCACAACATTATGTATCAGTACATAGTACTTAAAGGTTACCTTGAAACAGAGGAGGACCGTCGCGTACCGGTTGCCTCCAAACAGCGTAAGAAAACGCTTAAGCCTAAGGTTATCCGCGAGATTATTGAGGAAATTACCGAGGATTACAACGTACCTGATCTTGAGATACGCAAGGTGCTTATAGAAGAACTTACCAAAGAACAGCTTATGCTCGAGGAGAAGGAAGAGCGCCGTCGCTTAGTTGAAGAGCAAGAGCGATTAAAAAGAGAAGAACAAGAACGTATCCGTCAAGAAAAGGAAGCTGAGGAAGAACGAATTCGTAAAGAAAAAGAGGCCGAGGAAGAACGTATCAGACGTGAAAAGGAAGCCGACGAAGAGCGAATTCGAATTGCTAAGCTTGTACAGGAAAACGAGGATCGTCGCTTAGCTTCAATGTACCGCAAGGAAATTGATGCCTTTTTACGCAAACTGCCTATTCAAAAAGAGTTGCGTGAAGATGATGCGGCTAAGAATAAACAGTTAGAAAAATCCGACTTCTTAAATGCAGCCGAGGAATTAGAAATGGCTGAAAAGCGCAGACTTGCCCGAGCTGAACGAGAACGTCGCAGACTAAAAGAGGAACAAGAACGCTTAGAACTTGCTAAAAAGGAAGAAGAGCGCTTAAGACTTGAAGCAGAGCAAAAGGAAATTGAGAAACAGCGCCTTATTGATGAAATAGCAACAGCTCAGATTGTTCTTGTTTTAGGTAATTTCGCTCAGGAAATCGAGTCTCAAAAGGCAATTCGTGAAAGCTACATTTCCGAATTGAAGGCAGAGCGCGAAAAATTCGAGCAAGAGCGAAAACAATTTAGAGAAAAACGTTCAAGAATAGGTTTTTTATTCTGATTGCTTTCGGATAAACCAACTTTAAAAGGTTGATATAATGAACAAAACTTTATTTAAATTACTTGCTATCGGAACAATGGTAGTTGTGACACTCGTTATAGTTATAACGTCTTCGTATGCGTGGTTTTCGATGTCCACAACCCCTTCCACTACAGGTTTGCAAATAAAAATTGGTAGTAACACAATCCTGGTCGCCCCCGATATTGCTACCGAGGTGGACGGTCAAAAGCTTCACTATCCGGGAAGCTTTTCCGATACGCTTAATTTTTCAAAACATAAATCGTATGAATACTTAAATAATTTAACAGATCTAGCCTTAGTTTCTACTGCGGACGGTATAAATTGGTATCTGCCGACCACTACCGACGGTGATAGCACAAATCAGGGTATAAAAAACGAGTTTTCGAATTTTCTGCTTGACGATAGGCTTCTCTACTCAAATCTCGAACAGCTGCCCGATGACGATTCAGTTCACGGCGGATATGCTCTAGTAGATTTTTGGGTTGTTTCACCAAAGGATTGCAAGCTTAGAATTTCTATGGGTGACTCAAACGGCGGAAGCTTTTTGATGTCGTTGCCTAAGGTTGTGGAAGAGGGCGAGAGTGGCTACGGACTAGATATGAGTAACGAGTTGCTTGGCGCTTGTGCCCGTGTAGGATTCCTTGCAAACACCCAAAAGGTTACTGATTTATCAATGGATAAATACGTAAAAAGCGGCGCCTACAATTCGCACTACCGATATTTGAAGGGCGTTTATCAGGAAAAGGGCGAATCCTGGAATTATTATCCTATGCAGTTTACAATTTATGAGCCTAACGCTGATTTTCACCATTCAGACGGCGCATACACCCTTTCGAGTGACGGTATGAATTATCGCCTTTGTGATAATGGAAGCTACGTAAAAACTATGCCGATAGGCAACGTAAACGGAAATCCCCAAGCTGTCGATATAACACGTAATCACACTATTCAAACCCGTACCGAATGGTTACGCGCAACACAGTCTGAGTATCAGATTGAGCAGATATTTCAAACCTTTTTGTTTGGCGAAAAATCTTTAGAAATTGATAAACTTTCAGGTAAATTCTATAAAAATTATTTAGGTTATCAGTGCGGAACATATATGCAAAAGGGACAATTTATAAAAAGTACGGATAATCTTACAAAAGCGTTTGATTTAGACGGTGTTGTTTCTTCAGAACGCTTCAAGCTTCTTAATACTGCGGGCGCTACCGATGATATCGTTATTGTGGATTTAGAAAAGAATGTGCCCCAGAGAATAAGAATGTTTGTCTGGATTGAGGGACAGGACGTTGACTGTCAAAGTCTTGAATCGGGCGGTAGCATATTGTTAAGTCTTGAGCTTGCGGGTGGTAATGATTAAATAGTTTAAAGTTTTTATGGCATATTTTTAAAAGGTGGGTGCAGGTGCAAAGCCAATAAGAATGAAAAAGAATTTAAAACTAAAGCTTATATCGGGCTTTACAACCTTGCTACTTATAATTACAGTTGTTGCTTGTTTGTTTTTTACCCTGCAAAGTTTATCTAAAGGATACGTGTCTGTTGGAGGAACAAGCCTTTTCAGGGTAGTAACGGGAAGTATGGAACCTAAAATCCCCACAGGTTCACTATTGATTTCAAAAGATTGTGATATTGAAAAAATTTCGGTGGACGATATAGTTTGTTACCGCTCGTCATCGGACGGACAGCGCGGTATGATTATAACCCACCGTGTAATAGGAATTTATAAACTATCCGATGGCAGTACAGTACTTCAAGCTAAAGGCGACGCAAATCTTACAGCAGATAATGAGTTTGTTACACAAAAGAACTTAATAGGCCGAGTTGTTTGGCATACGGGAGATGGAAGTAAAATGGCGAAAGTAATTGATTTTCTCACAAGCGATTTTGGATTTTTGGCATGCGTTATTTTACCGGTTATTTTGATTGCAGTATGGATTTTTAAGGATGCTATAAAAAGTATGAAAAAGGCTATTTCAGAGGCCGAAGAACAGCTAAATGAAAACTCTGAAAACACACCTAAAGCTGATATTTCCGAAGAGGAATATAAAGCGCTTTACGAAAAAATCGAAGAAGAATTGAGAAAGGAGTTGAAGCAGGATGCTGAAATCGCTATGGAACAAAATGACGACGTACCTTCAGAAGACTTTGAAGCGATTGAAAATTCAGCAGAGGCTTCAACAAATATTAGCTCTAATTAAGGGATATATGTCGGGTGACAGTTTAAAAAATAAAGACGTAACACCCGAAGAAAAAATAAAGAAGGGCTTAATTCGTAAGGTTGCCCTAATGGCTATCACGCTCATTTTGGTTGTTGCAGTAATTTTTGCAATGACAGCCGCGTGGTACACCAATACCGTTCAAACAACAGGTCTGATTTTCGAGGTCTCTGGATGGGGACTTGACGGAAACGTTGACATAGGAAACGAGTTCAATAATGCCGCTCCGGGTGACAGCGGCACGATTCCTGTTCAGGTTTATAATTCGAGCGAAGGTATTATTGACGTTAATTTTAAAATAAGCAAAGCGGGTCTTTATAATGACGTAGCCGATATGAGAAAAAGGCTCTATTTCTATATCGACGATACCGCTACAATAAATGACGAGGTTACCGAGCGCGTTTATGTTAACAGCATAGAAAATTATTCCTATACAGTTTTACCAAAGCACAATCTTTCGCTAGACGTGCAAGGTAACGGAGCTAAGCTTACTTGGGAATGGGTGTACGACGTTTTAGGTTATTATTTCTACGGAACTGTTACAACCTCGACCTCGGCTGAAATTAGCGAATATTTAAGACCCATAATATATGATTTCGATAAAGCAACGTTTAACAATAACAAATTACAAACCGTTGACGGTTCAACTACGGCTATGAGTTTTATTACAAGCTTAAGTCAAAAAGACGGATTTGATGGCGTTGTAACTTCATCTCTTGTAAGCGCAGACGGAAAAATATATTATCCGGTTTCGGTTGATGGAAACGGAACGGGAGTTTGGATTTATTGTTGTGATTATAGCGAAATTGAATACGAAAACGTAATCGATACCGCTCTTGGTAACACAAGCGACTCAAAAGCAAGACGTTTTCAAACAACGCTTAACGTTTTGGCTGAGCAAAAAACCTTAACCGTTGCAACGGTTGATAACAAGGATGATTTAGTTGCTGCTCTGGCTGATGATGTTCACAATATGATAGTATTATCAGAGGATATTACTCTGACCGAAAACATAACCTTAGCTAAAAATTCCGAAAAAATTATAGATTTGGCTGATAAAACCCTTACAGGAGATAGCACAGGCAATGCTATTACTGCTCAGCAAGGCTCATCTGTAACTATTATGAACGGAACGTTAAAGGGAAATAACTCGAGTTCCGAGGTGCTTATTACAGCTATCGGTTCCGACGTGGCACTCAGCTCGGTTACAGTTAGCGACGTAGCGAATGCGATTATTATTGCCGATGAACAAGCAAACGGACAGGATAGCCGTGTGAATTTAGTAGATTGCAAGATTACAACAAATAATCTTGGAATAAGGATAAAGGGCAACGGCCCACTAACAAAAACAGACACGTATTTGAATATTGAAAACAGCGAAATAGTAAGTGGCGGACTTTACGCGCTTTTCGGTAACGGTAACTCAGGTGCAAAGGGTAACTACGGCACCAATATAACCATTAAAAACAGTCTTTTAGAAGGAACCTATGCAGGAATATACCATCCACAAAAAGAAAGTTATCTAAAGATAGAAAAAAGCACCATCAAAGGTATAACACCTCTTGCAATAAAGGGTGGAACTGTTGATATAATTGAAACAAAAATTCTTGCTAGTAACGCCGAGGGCGTAGCAGAATTGATTCAAGAGCCTGTGCTTGGCAAGAGTGGCTTCTCGGATACGGGCGCAGGTATATACGTTGAAACTGGATACAATTACGGCTGTAGTCTTAATATTTCGGGTAAAACAGAGATAACAAGCTATTATAGCGAGGCTATTTTACTGTTTGAAACCACAAACGACAACTACAAAATCTCAGTATCAGGCGGTAGCTATAGTCAGGACGTATCAAACTTTGTAGCAAACGGTTACGTATGCACAAAGGATGGCGATCGCTACGTGGTCAAGGCAAAATAAAGTTTAGTAGGAGCGAAGAGTATGCAAACTAAAAAGATAAGAATACTTTACGTTTGCCTGTTTGCTTTGCTTGGCGCACTTTTGTTATCAATTGGCATAAGCTATGCGCGATATAAGACTGCCGTTGAAGGCACCATCATTTTTGAAACCAAAGAAATTTCCGAAAATGAAAAGATTTATATTTCAAGTGCCAAAGGGTGGGAAAGCTCATCTGGCACACTTAGTTTAAACTTCACCCTTTCGGGAGGAAAAAGTGTAACCGCCGATAAAACGGCATATTTAAGGGTTACTGCAACGGCTAAATTCAATCCAAATACCACTGTAAAACTGATGGTTGATGGGGTCACCTATCAGGCAAAGGCGTACGATGCATCATCAGACAGTGTGTTGTATTCTCTTATGGGAAGCGGAACGGAATTCAGATTTTTAAAAGACGGCAAAGAAGTTTATTGGCAGCCTTCTGAAAATCAGAATATGACACTTTATATAGAAGGCGTTTCGGATGAATCGCTTATTCGTTTAGTAGCAAGACAAAAATAGGGAGGGAAAGCTATGAAGACCAACAATCGTATGGTTAAAAGCTTATTACTTATTGTAATAAGCGTAGTGACCGTGTTGGTTTGTCTTCTTAATCTCTCTGGTGTAACCTATTCAAGATTTAATAAGGTTGCAATGTCTTCGGTGGTTTACGGTGAGGATTACGCCGAAAAGTTATCTCTTTCTCCTGAAGGAAAGATTTTTGATTTTGGTATATGGAATTTCGGCGAAAATGAGGACCCTACCCATACTATATTTTACAGCAGCAATACTGCACTTAATGGTAAACTTAAATTTATATGGGATAGCGTTACGGCTTCAAATAAGGATGTTACCGTATTACTTAACCAAAACGTTTTAAACAACGATGCTTATAACGTGTCCGAAGCGGACGGGCGAATAGAATTACCTATTTCGCTTATTGTTAACACAAAGCGTACCGGTGTTGCTAAACTTGACGTCCAGTGGATACCCGAAGGCTCAAATACGGCAAAGGCTACCGCAAGATATATACTAACCTTGAATGCTGAGTCCATTGTAGCAGATAGCACCGATAAACCCTCGTTTGACACCTCGGAAACCAAATTTCTCACAAAAAATTTATTACAGGTTTCCCTTAATCTTTCGGATAACGTAAACGGTGCTATGGTTTCTAAGGGTGCAAGTATTTTAACTGAGTTTAAGAAAAGTACCGTATACTTTACCGAGGAATATCCTCAGGGTGTAAAGCTTTTAAATGACAGCGTTTTATATTTTGAAAAAAACGCAAACAAAAAGGTGAAGACGGTTATAGATTTAGGAAATAACACGTCGAATTCTTCGGTTAACATATCTGCAGGTGCATCGTTTGAAAATTACGTTACAACCTCGCAAACTCCAAAGACTGATTATTTCGACGTTACATTAGAGCATAACGGGGAATATCACGTTTTATCACGCGATAACCCCTTGAAATTCACCGTTACAGAAGCCTCTGGCTTCATTGATAATAAATGGAATGAAGTAGGTTCTTCAAAGGGTGAAATAGTTTGGTATATCGAGCGTTTTGAAAACGGCGTATATAAGGCTTTAGATACTACTGAAAATATCACCGTTTCGGTTTCTCAAAACAGTACAGGCGGCACGATAACACTCAAAACGCCAAAAAATGAACAACAGGCAGGAACCTATAAGCTAACCGTTTCACAAAGCTTTGACGGTTATAAATTTGGTTACAAATCAATCACATTTTTTATAGATTACCGTTAATTTTCGGGAGGAATTGCTATGAGAGAATTTGAAAAACAAATAGCTATATATAAAGCTCGTTTGCCACATATGCGTGAGCGTTTGATGGCAGCTTTTATAATGCTCTTAATCGCTATTGTTACAACCGTTTCGTCTTCATTTGCGTGGGTAGTGCTGACAACAAGCCCTGAAGTAAAAGGACTTACCACCACAATAGCCGCAAACGGTAATTTAGAGATTGCTCTTGCAAACGGTACTACTATTACCGCTCCGCTTGATTCTGAGATTGGTGACGGCGGCAAGGATTTAGTTGCAAAGAATATTACATGGGGTAACCTTATAAACCTTTCGGATGAGTCCTACGGACTTGAAAATATCGTTCTTCGTCCAGCTTCTCTTAACCAGAATAATCTATTAAGTCAGCCTCTATACGGCGCAGGTTATGCTCCTGACGGCAGAGTTGAAAACCTTGTTAACGATTTTGCTTATGCATATTGGAATAAGGACGTTTTTAGTGCCGACCAGGTAAAATATGGTGTTCGTGCCGTTTCCTCGGTTACTTACGGTACAGTCGGCGGTAACACAGCACTTACCGAAGCGGTTAGAGCGGCAGAGGATTCAATCACCACAACTCAGAATAATCTTCGTACACTTGCTAAGGACCCTGCACTACAGGACCTTGTTGGTTTGCTTGGTGACTACGTTTCAGCACAGATTAAAGAAAAAACCAGCGGCACCGAGCCGATCATTTCCGTTAGTGTTGATGAGGTAGATTCAATTCACTATATGATGACCGAGCTTTTAGCAATTATGGAGCAATCAGCCGATTCTTTAGCAGCATCGTATAACGTGTCTATGCTTCGCCGTGCAGGTCCCGCATACCTTGCTGAAAACAAATTTACAGGTGAGTATTTATTAACGGCAACGCAATCTGAAATTGAAACAAAACTAAAAGCTAAGAACTCTAATAATGAAACTATTGTTACACCCGCTATGAAAGCTCAGTTATGGACTCTCAGAACGGATTATAACACCGTTAAATCCGACCTTGAAATAATAGCTACCTATAAGGGCAGGAATGACGTTGTATACCGTAATCTTAACGGCTCAACCTATCCTGCAATTGAACCTTATGTTAACCATATTGTTGATGTTAGTACAACTAAGGTTAACGGCACCGCTATAGGCTCACTTTCTATGAGTAATATCACGAGCCTTACAGGCGGTGGCACAAAGCCTATAACCATCACCAAGGGTATCCTTAAAAATATGGATAAGTTTACTGGTGCTAAGATTGAAAGTAAAGATTTATCGGTTACTGTTGATACAGGTATTCTTGGAAGCAGTACAGCAACCGGTAAAGCCAAAACAGATGCGGCTTCTCCGTTTGTATTACCTACAGAATATAACACGGCAATTGAGGGTGAGACCAACTTTAAGGGTACCGACCCTATTGCAGGTGACACCTTCGGTCTAGCACTTGACTTTTTTGTTCGCACCAATGCCCCTGATTCTTATTTAATCCTTCAGGGTAGCCCTGTATATGAAGAAAGGGAAGAAACCGTTACCGTTACTGTCGATGGTGCAAAATATAACCTTTATAAAATAAAAGACGGTGATAACGAAGAGGTAGTATATCTTAACACAAAAAACAACACTTATTATTACTATAACCGTGAAATCAACCAGGTAGGTGGAGAAGCGGGAACAACTACCGATATAACCGATGCTACTCTTATTACAGAAAAGGTTAAGTACGTTGTAGGCTATAGC
>JAZLAD010000143.1:0-16244 GCA_045613005.1 Acutalibacteraceae bacterium
TCGATAACACCGCAGTTGCGGAGAACTACACGGTTCTGAGTCTTGTAGAAGGCAGTATCGTTAAGGGAAACGTGACCCTCAACATCTGCATCGGCGCCTGTATCTTTGTATACAAGACGATCTACAATACGTCCCTTTAAAAGATGCTCTTCAACGATTTCAGCAACGTCTTCAGGGGTTACACGGCTGTAGAAGGTGCCGTCAGGATAAACGATAACAACCGGACCTAAAGCACAAAGACCAAAACAGCCTGTTTGCACTACCTTTACTTCTTCGCCAAGACCCATTTTTTCGATATTATCGTTAAATGCATCTTGAATCGACTTACTTCCTGACGAGGTACAGCCTGTACCGCCGCAGATAAGTACATGTGCACGAATCATAAATTATACCTCCAAATTAAGCCTTTTGAGCAGCTGTTATAGTATACTCTGCTACTATCTTGCCGCCCTTAAGGTGTTCTTTTACTACTCTGTCAGCCATTTCAGCAGTCATCTTAACATAGGTAACCTTGTCCTTGCCTGCCTCGTAAATCTCAACGATTGGCTCGTACTGGCACAAACCAACACAGCCTGTCTGAGAAACAGCTACCTTTTCTGCAAGACCCTCTGCGTTAACGCCCTCAACAAAAGCGTTAAGTACTGGACGAGCGCCTGCAGCGATACCGCAGGTAGCCATACCAACTACTACTCTTGTTGACTCTGTGCCTTCACGAAGAATAACCTTATCCTTCATTTTGTCTTTAATTGCTTGAAGCTCTGCCAAAGATTTCATATATTTCTTCCTTTCCTTAATATACATTATTTATATAGAAACGCTGTATTGCTCTTGCAAATACTCACGTATCCAACATATTACGTCATAGGTGTTAAGGGGTACACCCTCAAGCACCTCGCGCAGCTGACGTGTGTCAAGCTGAACGCATTTTTCTTTCTTTTTATGCGTAAACAGAAAATCGGTATCGGGATGACCTTGAATAAGGGTTAGTATTGACTCGACCACGTCACCTAAAGGGGTAAAATCAATATGGTCGGTAAAAAAGAGCGCCGTTACGGTTGTGCCATGATTTATGGCATCATCCTTTTCTGAAACCGACTCTACAGTCATTTTACCGCCGGTCTGCTCCGCCGCCATTTTAAGTAGCGGGAGACCAAGACCTACCTTTCTGGTAGTTCTTGTTGTATAGAACGGATTGGTAACGCCGTTTAGCACTTCCTCACTCATTCCGCAACCGTTATCCTTAATCATAAGGGTCAACTTATTTTCTGTTTCGTTAAGGGAAATTTCGGTAAGCGTTGCTTTCGCTTTAACCGAATTTTCAACTATATCGAGAATGTTTAATGAAAGTTCTTTCATAAAATACCTCTAAGATACTCAAAAACCCTTTTTCGCACAAGAGCACTGCTGTAAGGCTCATCGTCGATCGAAAGCTTATCGTTATCCTCTCTTAAATCGGTAAGATAGTGGGCATCGGAGCCGATGAGCACCTTTTTATCCTCAAGTGAATATTTTTCAATATACTCATCACGATTTTTTATATCGTGAAACTCTATACAGGAAAAGTGCGGTGTTTCGGGTATAGTGCCTAGTGTAGCGATTATTCCGTTTGCCTGACGGTCGATATGTGCGGGATAGCATATGCCCGAATGAGACACAACCATTTTATATGCACTCTCAAGGGAGAGCATAGTAGCTAGCGGCAAGAAGTTTTCCTCAACGCCTATTACGTTATCGTCCCCATCAAAGATAAGCTGTTCGCCGTATATATCCACTCTGTTTTTAAATGGCACTCTATACGGATTTAAGGAATTATCAAATTCGAGTGCCGCCTCCAACTCTTCAAAAAGACATACTAAATGTATATCCTCAGCAGTTGTAAGCTCCATACCCGCTATTGGTACTATTCCGTAGCGCCTTGCCGCCTTAAAAAAGGCAGGACAATTTTTAGTGCTGTTATGGTCGGTAAGTGCCATAATTCCTATTCCGTTAAGCGAAGCCATACCCGCAAGATTATTAGGGGTATTATCATCATCAGCACAAGGCGATAATGCCGAGTGAGTATGAAAATCATAGGAATAAATGCTCATTTATATCAGCTCCGAAAGTATCTTAGCTGTTTCGTATATGGGAAGCTTGGTCTTTAAGACGTTTATTCCCTTATCCTGTGCTGCCTTGACGGTTGCCTCGTCTAAAACAACGTCCTCTGCCAGAACAACGCAGGAAACGTCGGCGAGAGAAGCTACAGCAACAACGTTCATGTTAGACATTATGGTAATCCAGGCATCATCTGCCTTAGCTCTTCCCATTACCCAACTTAAAAGGTCACCTATATATACGCCGTTTATTTCTCTTAGTGGCTCGGGTAAAGCAACCGCGCTAAATTCACCGTTTTGGCTCAAAGTTTCAACCGTCACTACCGTTGCCGCCCTTTCTGCCGTAGCGTTTTATAAGACAATCGTCTAAATCAGCGGTTTCTTTAACAACGTCCTCCGCAAAGGCTCTGCAGTTTGGCGCACCGCAGGAGCCGCAGTCAATACCCGGAAGCTGTTCCTTTAGCTTTTGAATTTCCGACATCATTCTAAGTGAAGTAATCATACTGTCACTCAGCCTTGAAATAGGTCTGTATAACGGTAAATTCTTAAAGGCACATTCCTTAGGCAGCGTATCGTCGTGTCCTTTCTCAAGGAAATTACAGGATACGGGCAAATACCTTCTAAGACTCTGCAATCTTGCCTTTGCAATAAAGGGGTTTTGAATGGTTAATACTCCGCCTACACAACCGCCTATACAAGCGTTAAGCTCGATAAACTCAACAGGTGGAATATTTCCGTTTTCTATCTGGTCGAGCACCTTGATAACGTTATCTATACCGTCTGCCGCAAGATAGCTATCGTTAAATATAGCGGTTGCCTCGCCACCTGAAGAAGCCCAACCTATTCCTATCACACCTGAGTTTGAAAGAGAAATCGGCTCGTTGGATATCTCCATAGCGTTTATAAGACGGAAATACACGTCACTGATAGGTACTACCACATCAACCTTGCTGTTATAATCGGCAAATCCGTTTTTAACGTAGCTTACCTTAGCGGGACAGGGTGAAATAAAGCATACGCCTATTTCATCGTCTCTAAGCTCAGGGTGTTGCTCTCTTGCCTTCTTTTTAGCAAGGTCTGCCGCCACCTCAACAGGTGGCAAAAGCTTTATAATGTTATCGGAAAGTGACGGGAAACGCAAACCTATAAGGCGCAAAATTACAGGACATGCTGAACTTATAGCCGGTTTCTTTACGTCCTTACCTTTTAAATAAATTCTTGTGTATGCACTGACAAGCTCGGCTGCAGCAGAAACCTCAAAAACATCGTCAAATCCGATTTTGAGGAGACCGTCAAGTACAAGGTCTACATCCTCAAGATTGTCAAACTGACCGTAAAGTGACGGAGCAGGCAACGCTATTTTCCACTTGAAACGCTTCATAGCATCAAGCGAATTACAGGAAGCTTTCTTTGCCTTGTTAGGACAAAGGCGTATACATTCGCCGCAATCAATACAGCGCTCTTGGTTTATAACCGCCTTACCGTCTCTTATTCTTATTGCTTCGGTAGGACAATGCTTTAAACAGGTAGTGCAACCGTTACACTTATCGGCATCAAGATAAACCGAATGTTCATAAGTATTCATAGTGATTACCTGCCGAAATTATATTTTGTAAGGTCTATTCGGTGATATTAACTCTCATAGTAATATCCGTTCCCTTACCTACCTCGGATTTAATATCCATATAATCTGTACAGCGTTTCATATTTGGAAGACCCATTCCCGCACCAAAGCCTAAAGATCTTATGCTATCGGTAGCAGTAGAGTAACCCTCCTGCATAGCCTTCTCGATATCCTTAATGCCCGAGCCCTTATCACTTAAGAATATTTCTATATATTCTTCGGTAACCGTAACCTCGGCTCTGCCGCCTCCTGCATGGATTACCATATTGATTTCGCCCTCGTACATAGCTATTGATACGCGGCGGATAACCTCGGGAGAAATACCTAATTGACGCAGACTCTTTTTAACCGAAACCGAAGCCTGACCTGCCGATATAAAATCGGTTCCGTCAACCTCGAAGACAAATTTTACTGCATCAGCCATTTTTCACCTTGTTTCCTACAAGGCCGTTGCTGTAAAGCAAGCCGCACGCTTCGTACATACGCTTATTTGTGGCTAACAAAACCATTTCACTTTCCTTAGCCAAAGCTACCATTTCATCGGTAGGTGCTTTAGAACGGACAAAAACTATACATTTCATATCCATCATTTCAGCAGTTCTTACAACCTGTGGATTAACAAGGCCTGTAAGTAATACCGCCTGATCCTTAACGTATGCCAAAACATCACTCATCATATCGCTGCCACAAGCAGAATAAACATGATTGTTGAGGAACTCCTCTCCGCAAACAACGTCTGCTTCAAGTAATTCTTTGATGGTTGTAATTTTCATATAGTCCTATCCTTTCGGAGAGATTTATTACTTTCCGTATTTTGCGAGGATACCGTCAACGTCGTCAACAGTAAGACGGCCGTAAACATCCTCGTTTACTGTGAGTACAGGAGCTAAGCCGCAAGCACCTATGCAACGGCAAGCGGTAAGAGAGAACTTACCGTCAGCAGTACATTCGTCACCTGCAATACCGAGTCTCTCGCTAAGCTTATCGAAAATATCGCCTGCGCCCTTAACGTAGCAAGCAGTACCAAGACATACAGAGATGTTGTACTCGCCCTTTGGAGAAAGAGAGAACTGAGCGTAGAAGGTTGCAACACCGTAAACCTTTTCAACCGAAATCTCCATACCCTCAGCTATCATGTTCTGAACCTCTAAGGGTAGATAACCGTAGATATCCTGAGCCTTTTGCATAACTACCATAAGATTGCTCTTATCGTGTTTGTTTTCTGCAATTACCTGCTGAAGCTGTGCTTCTTGCTCGGCAGTTCCCTTAAACGGGAGATTGCTAATTTTCTTTTTCATTAACAGAATCCTCCTCTGAATTTAAGCCTGTTTTTTCAAAGGCTAAACACTTTATAAATCGCATTATTAAAACAACAACACGAATTCTACAACATTATAACATATAAATAATAATAAAACAAGTATTTTTACTCTTTTTTTCGATATTTTTTTACCCTTGTTTTCTCCCGACTTTAAGCTTCAATTTTATGTTCTAGAAGGGACAAACCGTACATAAAATTTAGAGAAGACGTGAAAGGAGAAAAAGGATAAAATGAACAATCTAAATTCATTCGACAGCGTTTTGTACGGTATATCTGCACGTATAAGAAGAGCATTGATGTTTTTGCCGCAGGACGTAAAAGAAAAAGCTGAAGAAATAAGGCTTCGAAGCGGTCAACCGGTCTGTCTGACCCTTGGGGGCAAACCCTTATTCGTACTTAAAAACGGTAGTGTTTCAGATCTTGTTTGCTCCGATATGCTTATAGCCTCAAAGGAGGATTTAAGCGAGAGCTTTTTGCTTTTGTGCAGAAATTCGGTTTTTGCTCACGAAGCAGAGCTTAAAAGCGGATATATTATGATGAAAAACGGTCATAGAGCAGGAATTGGCGGAAGGCTTAGCGAAGGTGGCGTTATAAGCGACGTTTCCTCTATAAACATACGCATTTCTCATGATATAAAAGGCTGTGCAACGGCATTGGCAAAAGAGTATGACGGCGGCGGTTTTTTAATAGCAGGGCCACCTGGAAGCGGCAAAACCACCATGCTAAGAGACCTTATAAGACAACTCTCTTCAGGCTTTCCCTTTGGTATTTACAGGCGTATTTCAGTTATAGATTCGCGTGGCGAAATTTCGGGAAGCTCATCGGGTGAATTCGCAAATAATCTTGGTGAAAATACCGATATTCTTATGATAAAAAATAAAGCCCTCGGCACAGAAATAGCACTAAGAACCCTCTTCCCCGATATAATCGCTTTTGACGAAATCGGAACAGATGCCGAACTTAAAGGTATTGCAAACTGCTTTCACGCGGGGGTCAGCGTTATCACCACCGTACACGCAGGAGGCAAAGAGGATTTACTTAGAAGAAGCATTATAAGGGATCTGTTAGAAATGAAAGCCATTAGCAAAATAGCCCTTTTAAGCGGCAATTTCAACAACGCCCCTCAAATTATAAGCTTTAAGGATTTACTATGTATTTCACGCTGAAAATTATAGGAATTGCATTTATATTGCTATCAAGTTTTTTATTCGGGTACGGTAAAGCACTAGCCTTTAAAAATCGTGTACTGGAGCTTAAAAGAATTCATGCAGGTACGTTAAGACTTAAAGAGTACGTCTCAAACTGCCCTGCCGAAATCGAAACTATATATAAATCCTGTTACGGCTCATGCAAAGACGTAGAGTTTACAAACGGTAAAATAATTGTTAAGCAGGCGTATCTTTTAAAGGAAGATTGTGAACTTTTAAAGGAATTTTTTGCAACGCTCGGAGCATTAGATTTAAATAGTGAATGCGCTCGGATAAACCTATACTCAGAGCTTTTAAAAAAGCAGATTATCTCTGCCGAAAAGGAAGCCGCAGAGAGTTCTAAAATCTGGCTGACCTGCAGTTTTTGCGTTGGTATAGGCATATCGATTTTTATTATTTAATTCAAGAGGGTTTTAAGATATGGATGTTGATTTTATATTCAAGATAGCCGCTATAGGAATAATCGTAACGGTGTTAAATCTCTTGCTGGTACGTTCGGGCAGAGAGGAACAGGCTATGCTTACAACACTTGCGGGACTTGTGGTTGTTTTGCTTATGATAGTAGGTGCGATTTCAGAGCTTTTTACCACAGTAAAGGAACTTTTCGGGTTATGAGCGAATTGGTTATCAAGTTACTTGTAATATTGCTTTTAGCGGCATTTTTAAGCGTGTTTTTAAAAGACTACAATTCAACCGCCGCCATGCTTACGGCTGTAGCGGCGGCAAGTGTTGTTTTAGGAATTGTTTTAAAAACTGTTTTTCCTGCCATTTCTACACTTGGCTCTATTTTAAGCTCAAGCTCCGATAGTAAATATTATTTTGCGTCGACACTAAAGGCATTAGGAATCGCATACATATCAAGCTTTGCCGCCGACGTTTGCAGAGATTTTGGACAAAGCTCACTAGCGGCTAAGGCGGAATTTACAGGCAGATGCGCCATTTTTATTATCACGGTGCCTATGATGACAGGGATTGCAGAAACGGCGTTAGGACTTGCAAAGTTATGAAAAAATTAATTGCTGTAATAGTTTTTATTTTTGTTTTTTCCATTCCTGCCTATTCTGAAACGGTAATGGACAAGGATTTAAAGGAAGCCTTAAAAACCGATAATATAACCTACTCGCTCGACGACGAAAGTGCTGAATATCTGCACCAATACGGAATAAGTCCCGAATCGAGCGATTGGGTCAACAATCTGAATGCGAGAAACGTTTTTAAGCATATAGGCGAATTTTTAAGAAGTGGAATGAAGCGACCCTTTAAATCGGGAGCTGCGCTTATCGGTATTGTTCTTATAAGTGCCGCGCTTACCTCATTCGGTAGTGACAGCGGACGTTTTTCACCCGCGTTATTCGCTGCAGTTTTGGCAGGAGCGGCATTGATTTTGGGTGATTTGTGGCAAAGTATTTCTGCCGCCGTAACCGCAATAAAGGGCACTGCCGTGTTTATGCTCGGCTTTATACCCTCCTTTGCCGCCGTAACCGCACTTTCGGGACAAACTGCAACCTCCGCTTCCATGAGCGCCCTGCTTCTATTTGCCGCCGAGGGCATATCCGCTTTTGCCTCGTTTTTAATTTTACCGCTTATGGGCGGATACTTAAGTCTTTGTCTTAGCGAAAGCGTTTCTCCATTAATAAAGAGTGCCGCCGTTTCAGACGCCCTGAAAAAGCTTTCAAATTGGGGAATGTCGCTTATAACCATACTGTTTACAGGCATTTTAGGAATACAGACAGCCATCAATTCGAGCGCCGATTCACTAGGAATTAAAACCACCAAGTTTATAGTAGGCACCTCTGTACCCGTAGCGGGTACGGCTTTGTCGGAGGCGGCCTCAACCATATACTCATCTATGTCGTTGCTTAAATCAACCTTTGGTATGTACGCTGTTGTAGCTCTTCTTGTTATTATGCTCCCTGTTCTTTGTGAACTTCTTATTTGGAGGCTTACGCTAAATCTCTGCCTTGCCATTTCAAATATGCTTGAAATCCCTAAATTTTCGGGACTTATAAAGGCGGTCGACACCGTTATTTCGGTGCTCATAGGTATACTTTTATTGGTGGTTGGAATGTTTATTATTTGCCTTACTATCGTGGTGGCGTCGGGAGGTTGATTATGTCGGCTTTTGCTTCTTTTTTATCAGCATTTTGCGTAGGCTGTGTAGTGCTTGGAGGTCTATATTTGCTAGTCCCGGAGGGTAAGCTTCAAAAGGCTGTTAGGTACACCTTTTCTCTTTGTTTTCTCTGTATTTTGATAACCTCAATCGGCACAATAGGTAGACTTGACTTCAAAATAGAGCAAAAAGACGAAGGTGAGTTCCTATCTGTAGGCGCTGCGGCAGAGTCGGCAAGGATAGTTTTTGAAAGGGCATTAAATAGTTCTGATATCAACTTCAGAAAAATAACGGTTTTAACGGATAAAACCGACAACGGCAGCATAATTATTAGTAAAGTAACTGTATATTCAAGTGAAGAAGCAAATAAAATTTTAAACGTTATATCAGGCGACGGCAGTTTTGAGGTAGAGGTTGTAAATGAATGAAAATATTAAAAATTTTATCGATAAATTTAAAAACCCAAAATTACTTATAATAATCGGCACGGTAGGTATTGCCCTTATAGCTTTCACCTCATTTATACCTTCAAAAAGTGAGAGTGATAAAATTTCAGAGAGTGCAATTAACATAAGTGCAAACGAATATAAAAACAATCTTGAAAACGATATCAAGGAAATAGTACGGGGAATTACAGGCTATGACAGTACCGTTATGGTAACGCTTGAAAGTGGAATACGCTATGATTTTGCCGACGACACCAAGGATACCGTATCAACCGTCAGCGCTCAAAAT
This sequence comes from Acutalibacteraceae bacterium, assembly GCA_045613005.1. GTDB lineage: Bacteria > Bacillota > Clostridia > Oscillospirales > Acutalibacteraceae > UBA737. The sequence goes on from JAZLAD010000143.1 coordinate 9,092, forward strand.
TCTATCTCTGACAGCAGAACCAACACCAAAAGCTACATAACCGTAAAGGACTCGAACGGCGGCGAAAAAGCGCTGATTATAACCGAAAAAATGCCTGAAATCAGGGGTGTTGCCATTATTTGTATCGGTGGCGACCAAGAGAATATAGCAGAAAAAATAGAAGGTGCCGTTTGCGCGGCACTTAATATAACATCAAAAAGAGTATATATTGCAGGAGGCAGATCAAATGAAAAAAGGTAAGGTTTTCTCGAAAGGTCAGGTAGTGGCGGTACTGATGATAATAGCCCTCGGCGGAGCAGTATGGGTTAATATGAAGTTTTCGTCAAGTGAAAAATATTTAGGCGAAGCAAAATACGTTTCAAACGATTCCTCTGCCATACAAACCGGAACAAACGTAGATTCTTCCGAGGCAGACTACTTCAAGGCGGCAAAAAAAGAACGTGAAGACGCAATTAAAGAGGCACAAGAGGTAATTAACGAAATACTTAAATCAGAAAAACTAAACGACAAAGATAAGGAAAAGGCTGTAGCTTTGAGTAGTTCACTCGCTTCGAGAATAGAACAGGCAAACAATATAGAGACGCTTTTAAAGGCCAAGGGTTTCAATAAAGCGGTTGCGGTTGTAGGGTCAGAAAGTGTTAACGTTGTTGTAAAATCCGACGGTCTTACAACTGCACAAACCCTGCAAATTCAGGATATTGTAACCGGTGAATCAGGGATTTCTCTTGAAAAAATAAAAATTGTTCCTGTAAAATAGTTGTATTTTTTGGAAAATGTGTTATAATAGAAAAACAAAGGTAACACTAATATTACGGAGGAATCCTTATGAATTCAAATAAATCTAATCTTTCAATAAACACCGACGTACTCGAAAAAATGACCGAGCTTGCCGCTTGTGAAATCGAAGGCGTTGAGTCTTTAGCTAAAAAATCTATCGACCTTAAGGGCGCTGTGAAGAGCAAAGCTCCTTTTAAGGGCGTTAAGATTGAGAGTATAAACGGTGCTTTGTCTATTAGTGTTTATATCACTATCGGCAGAAAGGCTAATCTCAGAACGATAGCCGAGGCAGTTCAGAAAAACGTGAAGGAAAAAATTCAGAATATGACCGGCAGTGCAGTTACCAAGGTAAACGTAATCGTTGCTGATATCGCTCCTGATAAGGACAACGAAGAATAATAAGGTTAAAACAAAAAGCCTATGGATTCGTACATGAATCCATAGGCTTTTTTTGTTTAACGTGATTTTATTTTTGCTAAAACAGAAGTGACTATAAAGAAACTTAAATTGATTATTACTACCGATGCGCCTGCGGGTATATCATAGAAAAACGATATTACAAGTCCTAAAACAAAAGCGGTAACAGAAATTACCGATGCCAAGATTATGGTGTTTTTATACCTCTTGCAAATACGCATTGCCGAAAGCGCAGGAACGGTAATAATACTAGAAATAAGCAAAGCTCCCATCATACGCATACCGATCACAACTATTACTGCTGTGAGCACTGCGCTGAGCAAATTGTAAAAATCCGCCCGAGTCCCACAAGCACGGGCAAAATCCTCATCAAAGCAGACAAGAAACAACTTATTGTAAAAGAGTATACAAAGCAGTATTACAGCAAGTGACACAGCTATTGAAATGCAAAGGTCACCCTTGCTGATAGACAAAATACTGCCGAACATATAGTTGCTGATATCGGTATTAAAGCCCGTAGTTACGGTGGCTACCGCTATACCTATTGCGAGTGCACCGCTAGAGACCACCGCTATCGCGGCATCACCCTTCATTTTACTGCTTTTATTCAGCCTAAGAAGTAAAACGGCAGCTATAATTACTATAGGTATCGACAGTTTCAAAGGTGCTACACCCAATGCCAACGCTATTGCGGCCGTGCCAAAGGAAACGTGAGATAAACCGTCACCCAGCATTGAAAAGCGCTTTAATACGAGATTTACGCCGAGAAGTGAAGCCGATAACGAAATGAGCACGCCGGATATAAGTGCACGAATAACGAAGGGATAAGAGAAAAATTCTTTCAAAAAGTTCATAATTATTCCTCACCTGTTTTGATGTAATCGGCAGTTTTTAAGAAGGTATAACCCTTGTCCTTGATGTTCAGGATATGGCTTGACTCCTCCAAAGCCCTTTTTAAATCGTGTGAAATCATAATTATAGTCATACCGTCGCTGTTTAGCTTTTTTATCAGTTGGTAAAGTTCCTTTTTCGAATCGGTATCAAGTGCCGCTACCGGCTCGTCAAGCAGTAGAAGTTTTTTAGCCGCACACATTGCACGGCACAGCAAAACCTTTTGCTGCTGGCCACCTGAAAGTTCAGAAAAAAACCTGTTTTCAAGGTTTTCAATTTCGAGATATTTCATATTTCCTCGCGCTTTAACGTAATGCTCTTTTTTGTTAAAGCCTAAAAAACTTTTTCCGCCAAAGCCCGATAGAATTACCTCCATCACGCTTGCAGGAAAATCGGTTTCGGTTACAGTTCTTTGCGGCAGATAACCAATTTCTCTATTTGTAAAATTTTTAAAGGTTATACTTCCCGTATGCTTTAGCTTAAAGCCTAAAATAAGGCGCATAAGAGTAGTTTTTCCAGAGCCGTTTTCACCTATTATACATAAATAGTCGCCCTCGTTTACCGTAAAGCTTAAATCTTTAAATATTTGGCGGTTTTCATAAAAAGCCGATAAATTTTCAACGCTTATAAGTGACAAATCAGCCTATACCTTCTTTCAACGAATCGTAGTTTCTTTGCGCGATATCAACGTAAGTGACACCCTTTTCAAAATCCTCGAGTGTAACGTTGTGCGCAGAATGAAGCTCTAAAAGCTTAACGCCCGTTTGCTCGGACACAGAATTTGCTATTTCTTTGTTGCTCATCTCTACGTAATAAACGCACTTTAAATTTTTATCATTTACCGCATTTAACAGTTCCGTCATAGTTTTAAGGCTTATATCCGTGCCTATCGCACAGCCGTCCGCAGCCGCTAAATAATCAATTTCATAATAGTCTGCAAAATATTTAAAAGGAAATTTATCAGCAACAAGAATAAACGGGTCTGTGCTTTTTTCTATCATTTCCTTGGTTTTTTGCTCTATTTGATTGATTTTGTCAACGTAAGAAAGATGGTTTTGTCTGTAATATTCGCTGTTTTCGGGGTCTGCTTTTACAAGCTCCGCAAGTATCTTATCAAGCATTTTCCGAGCGTTTTCAGGCGAGGTCCAGATGTGCTCGTCATACTCCTTGTGATTTTCCTCTAAAATAGGATTTACACATTCAATAAGGGCGTAAGAATTTACAGATTTATCGGCTAAAATTTTATTAACCCACTCATCAGATTCACCGCCAATATAAAAAAACAAATCCGAATTGTAAATGCTCTTTATTTCGGATGGAACAGGGTCGTAGGAATGAACCTCGGTGCCGGGCTTTATAAGCATTATTATATCCACCCTATCGCCGCCTACCGCCCTTACAAAATCGTATATCGGAAAGATTGTGGTTACAACACAGGGCTTCTCGGTTTCCTTTTTATTTTCGGCATTACAACCGCACAAAAACAGGGCACATAGCAGTAAAACAATTATCTTTTTCATACCTTGCCACATACCTCGCAAACTCCGTAAAACACCGTCTTTAACGGGTTTACTGAAAATCCGTGATGCTCTGATATGTGGTCGGAAATCAAGTCTAGCTCAGAGCATTCAAGATGTATTAGCTTACCGCATTTTTCACACTTTAAATGAAAGTGATTATTGCACTCACGTTCACCCTTAACGTACTGATAACAGCAGCTTTCCCCTACCGCAGAATACTTCCTTACTATCCCCTCTTTTTCAAGCTTTTCAAGGGTTCTGTAAACGGTGGTTCTGCCTACGTTTTCACCTGTTGATTCCAGTTTTTTGCAAATTTCTTCTACGGTTAAGTGTCCTTCATTTCTTTTAAGAAGAGCTTCTATAACCGTTCTCTGCTTTGTTTTATAACCTTTAATCTCTGTCATAATTATCACCAATTTGAAAATGAATTTCATTTTCAAATTATATTACTTTATGCGCCGATTGTCAACCCAAACAAGAAATTTGGCTGTAATAATATACGGATATATACAATAAATACTTGTAAAATGAATTAAAATATAGTAAAATAGATAATATCTATAATCATTTTGTGACAAATAATTGTACGGAGGTTAACCGATGAGCTCAAAAGAAACTATTCTGCGACCTATAAAGCATCTCTTTGGCGGAACTCGTCTGCCGCATTTAAAAGGTACTGCAGAAATGGAAACGGTAGCTTTTAGTCCTGATAAGGTGCTTATTCCGCTTTGTCAGCATATTGGCGCACCATGTACTCCAACCGTTAAAAAAGATGATAAAGTTTTTGTCGGCACGCTTATAGGTGATAGCGAGGCATACGTTAGTGCACCTATTCATTCAAGCGTTTCGGGAATAGTTACAAATATAATAACCAAAAGCTTTAATGGAAATGATACGCAATACGTTGAGATAGAGTCTGACGGCATGTTTGAAAACGACCCTGGGCTTGAGCCTTTTACTGTTGATGGCACCGACTCTCTAATACGCGCCGCAAAGCGTTGCGGTCTGGTAGGTCTTGGTGGCGCAGGATTTCCGACACACGTAAAGCTTTCTCCACCAAAGGACAAGCTTATCGACACGCTTATAGTTAACGCTGCCGAATGTGAGCCTTACATAACCTCCGACTATCGCGAATGTATGGAAAACCATAATGACGTTATGGACGGTATTTTTCTTTTGTGTGACGTTTTAAAGCTCAAAAAGGTAGTAATTTGCGTAGAAGCTAACAAGCCAAAGGCTATAGAAAAGCTTTATTCAATAGCAGCTGACGCTCGTGATAGAAGTGATACGGTAAAATTAATGAAGCTGCCTACAAGCTATCCTCAGGGCGCAGAAAAAATGATTATTTATTCTGCCACCGGAAGAAAGCTACCCCTTGGTAAACTGCCCTCTGACGTTGGCTGTATCGTTATGAACGTAACCAGTATCGGCGCACTTTACCGCTTTATAAAGACAGGTATGCCGCTCACCTCAAAAAGAATAACACTTGAGGGCGACGCAATTAATAATCCCCAGAACATTTTGGTTCCTATAGGCACTAAAATCGGCGACATTATAGAGTTTGCAGGCGGTGCCGATGAAAACGCCGACAAAATTATTACAGGCGGCGCTATGATGGGTTTCCCCGTTGCCGATTTTGATGCGGTTGTTGAGAAACGAACAAACGCTATTTTGGTTATGAAATCCAAAAGACAGCCTGTATCTACCCCGTGTATTAAATGCGGAAGATGTGCGGCGGCTTGTCCTATGAGACTATATCCTGCAAGAGTTGACGCCGCTAACCGTTGTAACAACACTTTAGAATACGAGGCTTTAAACGTAAATTACTGTATGGAATGCGGAAGCTGTTCATACGTCTGCCCTGCAAAACGTCCGCTCACTCAGGTTATGAGGGTTGCCAAAGCTACTTTAAGGAGGAAAAAACAATGAGAAATATTTTAACCGTAAATTCCTCCCCGCATATAAGACACCGAGATACCACAAAAGATATTATGCTTGACGTTATTATTGCACTCTTACCCGCCGCAATAAACGGATGCTTACTTTTTGGAGTACACGCTCTGCTTGTTTTAATAACAACGGTGGCGTTTGCACTGCTTTCTGAATATTCTTGGAATTTATTACTTAAAAAGCCGCAATCAATCGGCGATTTATCTGCTGTAGTTACAGGTTTACTGCTTGGTCTTAACCTTCCACCCTCTATACCGATTTGGATGGCGGCGATAGGAAGCGTCGTAGCTATAGTAATAGTTAAGCAGATGTTTGGCGGATTGGGTCATAACTTTGCAAACCCTGCTATAACGGCTAGAATTGTGCTCCTTATATCATTCCCTACTGCTATGACTAAATTTACAGAGCCACTCTCAAATCTTACAACTGCAACACCGCTTGCAAGTGACGTTGCAGATTATTCTATTAAAACTCTGTTTTTCGGCACGTACGGTGGCACTATAGGCGAGACAAGTGCGTTTTTATTGCTTCTTGGTGCACTTGTGCTTCTGCTTAGAAGAGTTATTAATCCTGTTATCCCTGCAAGCTTTATTGGTACCGTTGCTCTACTCACATGGATTTCGGGTGGCGACGTTTTAAGACAAATTTTATCAGGTGGTCTTATTCTTGCCGCTTTCTTTATGGCTACCGACTACGTAACCTGTCCTACCGATATTTTAGGAAAGCTTGTTTTCGGTATTGGATGCGGTGCAATAACCTTTGTTATAAGGCATTTTGGAAATCTACCCGAAGGCGTTTCCTACGCAATACTAATAATGAATATTTTAGTTCCACATATAGAAAAGCTTACCACTCATAAGCCTTTCGGTGCAAAGGAGGGCGCGTCAAATGAATAAAACATTCGAAAACGTTTTAAGCAAAGCAAAGCAGTTTTTAAGCACTGTAAAGGCCCTTCTTATCAAGCACAAAACCGACATAGTTATGCCAACTGTAATTATGGTTGCTATCTCATTTACGGTAATATTGGCACTAAGCGTTACAAACAAGCTTACTGCACCAAAAATCAATAAGCTCCAAGAACAAAATCAAAAGGATTCTATGCACAAGGTATTAGAAGCGCAAACTTACGAAAGAAACGCCCTTTATTACGGTGAACAAAAGATTGATTTCCACATTGCCAAAAGTAATGGCAAGATTTTAGGCTATATATTCATCACCGAGGAAAGCGGCTATGGCGGCAGCGTTTCGGTTATGACAGCCATAACAACTGACGGTAAAATAAAAGCTGCTTACGTGCTGAGCGTCGACGATGACACACCCGGTCTTGGCAAGCAGGCTGCCGAAAAGGAATTCTATTCGCAATTTGCCGGACTAAAGGACAAGATTTCTTTGGTCACAGGTGAGCCTAGTAAGGATAAAAACGAGGTAAAATCTCTAACCGGCGCTACTATAACCTCAAAGGCTGTGACACGTGCCGTTAACAAGGCGCTTACCTATTCCGAAAAACTACTTGGCAACAACAACGATAAGGGGAGCAGTTCTGAATGAAAAAAAGTAACAATTTCAACGTTTTCACAAACGGCCTGATAAACGAAAAC
>JAZLAD010000144.1:0-5955 GCA_045613005.1 Acutalibacteraceae bacterium
CGTTTGTGCAAATAGGGTGGTTAAGCTGTGTTATCTGATATGCACATGGAAGGTCAGGATAATAATAATTTTTCTTATCAAAGGTGGTGTAGCGGCTGATTTCGCAGTTGAGCATTAAACCCGCTGTTACTGCCAGTTCTACAACACGCTTATTCATAACAGGAAGCATACCGGGCATACCTGAACAAGCAGGGCATACACAGTCGTTTGCTTCTTTTGCGGAGGAATGGCCGCCGCAGGAACAGAAAATTTTAGAGTTGGTATCAAGCTCTACGTGGGTTTCAAGACCGATTACAACTTCGTATTTCATACTTGGGCCTTCCTTTCTGCTGTATTTGCAAGGCTTAAAAGTGTGCTCTCGGAAAATGCCTTACCGACAAGCTGAGCGCCGCCACAAACAAGAGACGGAACGCCAATAAGGTTTGCAAGTGATACAAATTCGCCCTCTTTAAACACCTTACCGAATGCCTCGCTTATATCGTAAGAAGTAAATTCTAAAGTGCTTACCGCAGGGGTTAAAACTGCATCGTACTGATTGCAAAGTGTTTCAAACTGCTCTGCTATAATACGGCGGATTTTGAGTGATTTCTGATAGCAATCTTTATAGCGATTTTTAGAAAGCACGTCAGAGCCGTAAAGAATAACCGACTTTGTAAGGAAATTAAAGCCTTCGGTTCTTGAATTTACGTACAATTCGTCAATATTTCTATACTTTTCGGCTCTGTAACCGTATTTTACACCGTCATAACGAGATACGTTATTACAGGTTTCGGCGGTCATTAAAATCTGCCAAGCAACGTTTGCGGTTTCAAAAATATTCGAAGAAATTTCTTCTACTTTGACACCGTTAGCCTTTAAACCATCGGCAAAAGCAGTGATTTTAGCCTTTACTGTATCGTCTGCTTTATCAAATAATTCTTTTATAATGCACACCTTTTTACCGCTAATTTGTGCAGTGTTTTCATAGGTGTAGCTATCGTTTCTAAGGCTTGTGCCGTCCTTTTGGTCGTGGCCTGCGATTATGGACATTACCTCTTTTACAGTACCAGTATCCTTGGCATAAACACCAAGCTGTTCACCCGAAGCGGCGGTAGAAATAACACCGTAACGCGAAACTGTGCCATAGGTAGGTTTTAAAAAGCAAACGTCCGAAATTGCGGCGGCACGGCGAGGTGCACCGTTAACGTCTACACCTAAAGCTGCCTTTACCTGATTCTTTGCAACAAGCTCAGCAGCGGCACCCTTTAGTATTTCGTCCTGTTCGCCATAGTGTGAAAATTCACCTACAAGGTCAAGACCGAATTCGCCAACGTTTGTTTTACCCGAAACGGCATAGCCCGCATCCTCTAGGCGTGTTACTGCCTCTGCGCTAAATAACGGTTTGTAATTTTCAAGTATTTTAGAGCCTGCAGTAGCTAATTCATCCTTTACAAGTATGGTATCGTCAACTGCTATGTTGCCCTTTTCATTTATTAAAGCTGAATAATATTTCATCTATGCCACCTCACTTTACAAGTCTTGGTACTTGCCAGCTGTCGTCACTGCGAGCAGGAGCACCGCTTAAGAGACTCTCTCTTGTAAACGGCTGTTTGCGTTCATCTTCACGAAGCACGTTGGTCATTGGCATTACGTGTACCATTTCTTCAACGTTTTCGGTATCGTAAAGGTCTAGCTTTTTCTCGTTTTCGCTCATCATTTCGAAGATAGACTTCATTTGAGCTTCTTCATCCTCTGTCAGCGCTAACTGATTTAACTGCTGTGCATTAGAGAAGGTTGAGCGCTTATTTAAATCCTTCTTTGAAGTACCACCTGTAGTTCTTGTTGTTATAGCATTATTGCCTAGAAGGTGAACGTCTTCGAGCTGTTGTGCTGTAACCTCACTAGGAGCGCCTAGCAGTAAATCCTGTGCGTTACCATTAAGCGGGAATGCAATTACATCGAGGATTTTTTCCTCGTCGGTAAGTAGCATTACCATACGGTCAACACCGGGCGCCATACCTGCGTGTGGAGGTGCGCCGTATTGGAAAGCGTTATATAAAGCGTTAAAGCGCTTTTTAAGTTCGCTCTCGTCGTAGCCTGCAATTTCAAATGCCTTTCTCATAACGTCAACGTCGTGGTTTCTGACAGCACCTGATGCTAGCTCTATACCGTTACAAACAAGGTCGTACTGATATGCCAAAATATCGTCAGGATTCTTATTAAGGAGTGAATCAAGACCGCCCTGTGGCATCGAGAATGGGTTATGTGTGAATATGGTTTCGCCTGTCTCTTCGTCGGTTTCATACATCGGGAAATCAACGATAAAGCAGAATTCAAAGCTATCGTCGTTTATTAAATCAAGCTGATTCTTAGCGGCGAGCCAGTTTCTAATCATACCTGCCTTTTTCTCGGTAACGGCACGTTTATCGTCGCAGATAAAGAAGAGTGTTTCGCCCTCTTTTACACCTGTAAGTGTAATAATCTCAGCCTTCTGGCTATCGCTTAAGAACTTAGCGATAGGTCCTAAGAACACACCGTCTTTAAGGGTTATATAACCAAGACCGCCAAGGCCTACCTCGTCAGAGGTGGCATACTTTAGAGAATCCTCAAAGAATTTATTTGACTTACCGCGACAGTCAGCAACTATACCGCGAACAGGTCTGCCTTTAAATGCAGGGAAATTAACACCCTCAAAGAATTCACTTAAATCACAAATGATTAGCGGATTTCTAAGGTCAGGCTTATCAGAGCCGTATTTAAGCATTGACTCAGCATAGGTAATTCTTCTAAACGGCTTAGGTGTTACCTTTTTATTTGAGAAGGTAACAAAGGTATCGTGAACTACGTCCTCGCAAACGTCTAACACTTCCTCTTGGGTAGCAAAAGCCATCTCAAAGTCCAGCTGATAGAATTCACCTGGTGAACGGTCAGCACGTGCGTCTTCGTCACGGAAGCAAGGTGCTATCTGGAAATATCTGTCAAAGCCTGATACCATAAGCAGCTGTTTAAACTGCTGAGGAGCTTGGGGTAATGCATAGAATTTACCCGGATGCTTACGGCTAGGAACTAGGAAGTCACGAGCGCCCTCAGGTGAAGACGCGGTGAGAATTGGTGTTTGCATCTCAAGGAAGTTCTTTTCTTCCATCTTATTTCTGAGGTGCTTTATTATCTTTGAACGGATAACGAGATTTTCGTGGTTCTTAGGGTTTCTAAGGTCTAGATAACGGTATTTAAGACGAAGCTCATCCTTGCTTTGTCTTGACGCTCTAACGTCAAACGGCAGCATATTGTGAGACTTACCGAGCACCTTTAATTCGCTTACAACAAGCTCTACCCTACCCGTATCGATTTTCTCGTTTACGGTCTCCTCGTCACGCTTTTTAACTACGCCTGTAACCGAAATTACGGTCTCCTTATTAACGTTTTTAAGCCATTCCTCATTATGAACTACCGCCTGTGTTACACCTGTGTAGTCACGAATGTCTACAAATATAACACCACCGTGGTCACGCATAGCGTCAACCCAACCTGCAAGGCTTACGGTTTTGTCAATGTGTTCATCGCGAATGTCATTGCAAAATAGCGTCCTGTACATCAAGTTTTCCTCCAACATAAAAAAATAAATCCCGAGAATATATAAAATATTCTCGGGACGAGCAAACAAAAAGTTAACCCGCGGTGCCACCCGCATTGAAGCCTTAAAAAGACTTCCGCTTTCAAAACAATATAAAGTTTTAAGATTACTTGGAGTGTTCCCTGACCTACTACTCGTCTAAAATGTGCTCACAGTCCACGACACATTATCCCTTGTAGACTTTCCAAAAAGGCCGAGTCTCCAAACCGTATTGTATCACACAATTTATTTTATGTCAATACAATTTCGTTGTTAGTATATGCCAATTTTAAGATTTAATCATCACTTGCGATAACTTCATCAAGTCTTTTTTCGCAAAACGTTAAAAATTCGTGCCAAAGATCAGAATCAATAAATTTATTTTCGCCTGTGGTTTTTAAAATTTCCGCTTTATTAAAGGTATCGTTATTCCAAACGTGGTTACCTAAAAATACGTCTACGTGTTCCTTTTGAAGCTTATGAATGGAAGCTCTGTAACCCTCTCTGCAACCGTCATAATCAAATTTGCCTTTTGCCATTGTGTTAGCACCCGCACCGCCGAACATACCAACTCTATAGGTTTTACCGTTCTCACTTGTTTCAAAGAAAAAAGAAATAGTACCCTTTGTGTGTCCCGGTGTTTCCATAAAGGTAATGCTTGTGTTGCCAAGTGTCAAAGTATCGCCGTCTTTAAGTAAAATATCAGGCTCGAAAAACTGCTTTGCCTTTTCAGCATCGTCTTTACCTATCAATGTTTTAGCACCCGATAAATCAACCATCGCCTTTGTAGCTTCGGTGTGGTCACAGTGCCAATGGGTGTTTACAATATACTTTATATCCTTAGGATTAAAGCCTAATTCGTACATTGAACGGACAACAAGATAAAGGCTTCCCGAATATCCTGGGTCTATCATAATAAGACCGTCAGTAGTATCAATCAGATGGCACGAAGCCTCAAAAGTACCCACAAAATACACGTTTCCTATAATTTTAAACGGGTCTATTTTACCGTCAAAATATTCTACTATTTTTCTTCTCTCAAACATATAAACGCTCTTTTCTTTTAAAATTTAATGTAAAAATATGTATTCAAGTCCCATTAGTATATAAAGAGGACCAAAGCAATAAACCATAAACATTTCGGTGTGTGGCACCTTGGTTTTAAAACAGTCTGTAACCGCTAAGCACTCAAAAACGTAAGCCGCGGCACCCATAAAATAACCAATTGCTTTAAGGTCAGCGTGTACGTGCCTCAAAACAAACGCACCGATAAAAAACAAAACCGCTAAAGCCGCAAATATATTTCTAAGCAATAAAAATAAATAGTCTATTTTAGGGTGTATACCGTGGGTTAGTTCTTCCTTGTCGGGTATAGTTACGTCCACCGTATGCTTAATATTATCTATTAGCTTTGGCATTTTTACTTCCCCTTTTTTATATCTTATATGCCTTTTCGGTTGGAATTGCAAATACTGCTCCGTTAGCCTCGGTATTAAGGCCGAATTCACGGTTTACGTCCTCCATAATCTGCTTAGTTATGGTATGCGGTGCTAATATTAAAAGCATCTCTCTTTCCTCTTCTGCGGTGGCGTTTGGAAGCTCTGCAAACTGCTCTATATCGGCTAGTCTTCCCTTTATAACCGTGCCGCCAGTAGCACCCGCTTTTCTGGCTACCTTCATAACGTCATCCGAAAAGCCCTCGTTTACCGATATAACAATCAAATTGTTTTGATGCTCGTTTTTCATAGTTTCGTTTCCTTCCTCTAAAGTTTTGTTGTTGTCAAAATGCAAAATCTCTGTTAAAACTCTGCTTGCGGCAGAAAGATTTAAAACTATCATCAGTCCGCCAAATTTCGAGTTTGTATCAAAGGTGGCTGAAAAATTTGACATTAAATCTATAACTCTGTTTTCGGCACCGAGACTTATAACTATATCCTTGTCGTTAGTACCAAGACCGAAAATATCCATCATTTCAGTAGGTGCAGTACCGAAGCCTACGGTCTGAAAATTAAGCCTTATATTCATATCCTTTAAATCTTTGATAAGCTTAGCACCTTTGTCACGCTCTACGATTGACAAAAGCATCTTTATTCTCTTAGGCATCTCAAGCTACCTCCTCATCAAAGAAAACTATGTTGTCTTCAATCATACCGATTTCGGTATGCAGTCTCTTAACCTTCATTGCGTGTTGATTTCGCTCGTGCAGACCTAAAATCTGAATCGTAATAAGCGGTGCCATAGCAATAAGTGCTACAATACCGAAAGCATCGGTCATAACGTTTCCGCCTATCGCCTCACAAGCGCCCATCGCAAAGGGGAGCATAAAGGTTGAGGTCATCGGTCCGCTGGCAACACCGCCCGAG
>JAZLAD010000145.1:0-4531 GCA_045613005.1 Acutalibacteraceae bacterium
ACCTTCTAAAAAGCGTAAACTAGTCGCAGGGGACATCGTAAGCGTTGACCTTGGCGCCGAGTTTAACGGTTATCACGGTGATAATGCTGCAACTTTTGCCTGCGGAGATATATCCGAAGAGGCAAAGCGGCTGATGGACACGACGAGGGAAAGTCTTTACGAGGGCATTCGCGCGGCGTGTGCGGGCAGCAGAATAGGTGATATAAGCAGCGCTGTTCAGAAGTATGTTGAGGCAAGGGGATATTCGGTAGTTCGTCAATTTGTCGGTCACGGCATTGGAACAAAGCTTCACGAAGCCCCCGAAGTACCCAATTTCGGCACTCCCGGAAGGGGAATCCGCCTTTTACCCGGTATGACCTTAGCCATAGAACCTATGGTGAACGCGGGTAAATCCGATGTAGAGGTTATGCCTGACGGATGGACGGTTTTAACCCGTGACGGTTCTCTTTCTGCACATTTCGAACACACCATAGTTATCACACCTGAGGGTCCGCAGATACTTACTGCGATTTGAGGTGTAAGATGATAGGTAGGGTTGTGATTTCAGCAGCAGGAAGGGATAAAGGTAAATATATGGTTGTGGTAGGCGAAAGGGACGGCTATTTCCTCTTAGCCAACGGCAAGGAAAGACGTCTTGACAATCCAAAGCCTAAAACTCTAAAGCATATAATTTTAACCGATTACCGTCTGCAAACCGAACAATATTCATCCAATCGCAGTTTAAAGAAAGCACTATATAAGATTTCTTTAAACACAGTCACCGCAAAGGAGGAAACTTTATGTCAAAAGAGGATATGATTGAGCTTGAAGGCACCGTTGTTGAAGCAATGCCTAATGCAATGTTCAAGGTAGAAATTCAGGGTGGACATCAGATTTTAGCCCACATTTCAGGAAAGCTTCGTATGAACTTTATACGTATTCTTCCCGGAGATAAGGTTACAGTTGAGATGTCACCGTACGACCTGTCTAAGGGACGCATTACTTGGCGTTCTAAATAGTCAGTGAAAATTTTAAGGAGGTAAAATCCAAATGAAAGTCAGACCTTCTGTAAAAAAGATTTGCGAAAAATGCAAAATCATTAAGCGTAAGGGTAAAATCATGGTTATCTGTGAGAACCCAAAGCACAAACAGCGTCAGGGTTAATTTTTACTCTTAACTATTAATATGGAGGTGCTTTTGTAAATGGCACGTATTGCTGGTGTTGACCTGCCAAATGAGAAGCGAGTTGAAATAGGACTCACTTACATCTACGGTATCGGTCTTACAACATCTAAAAAGATTCTTGCTGACACAGGTATTGATCCTGATGTTAGAGTTAAGGATTTAACAGAAGACGATATTTCTAAGCTTCGTGAGTATATCGACCATAACCTTCAGGTAGAGGGTGACCGTCGCCGTACAGTTGCTTTAGATATCAAAAGACTTATTGAAATCGGAAGCTATAGAGGCCTTCGTCACAGAAAGGGCTTACCCGTTCGCGGTCAGCGTTCAAAGACAAACGCTCGTACACGTAAGGGTCCAAAGAGAACTATAGCTAATAAGAAGAAATAAGTAGGAGGACTAAATTATGGCTACTGCTAAAAAATCGAGCGGTGTTAGACGCCGTCGCGAAAAGAAAAACATTGAACGTGGTGCAGCTCATATCCAGTCTACCTTCAACAACACAATAGTTACAATTACCGATACTCAGGGCAACGCTCTTTCTTGGGCTTCTGCCGGTGAGTTAGGCTTCAGAGGTTCTAAGAAGTCCACTCCTTTCGCAGCACAGAGTGCCGCTGAGATGGCTGCTAAGGCTGCTATGGAGCACGGTCTTAAAACTGTTGAGGTTTATGTTAAAGGTCCTGGTGCAGGACGCGAAGCTGCTATTAGAGCTTTACAGTCAGTTGGTCTTGAAGTTAGCATGATTAAAGATGTTACTCCAATCCCACACAACGGCTGCCGTCCTCCCAAGAGAAGACGAGTTTAATCACAAACACATATGCAAATTTATTTGCACTAAAAATTTGGAGGTGTAACAGATGGCAAGATATACCGGACCAGTTTGCAGACTTTGCCGCCGCGAAGGACAGAAATTATTCCTAAAGGGTGAGCGCTGCTATTCTGAAAAGTGTTCCATAGGTATCAGAGGCTATGCTCCTGGTCAGCATGGACAGGGTAGAAAGAAGTCATCAGAATATGGTTTGCAGCTTCGTGCAAAGCAGACCGCAAGACGTTTTTACGGCGTACAGGAAAATCAGTTCCATCATTATTTTGAGGTTGCTGAGAGAAAGCAGGGCGTAACAGGTGATAACCTATTACAGATCCTCGAAAGCCGTCTTGACAATGTAGTTTACAGAGCAGGTTATGCTTCTTCAAGAATTGAAGCTAGACAGCTTGTAGGCCATGGTCACTTTGAGGTTAACGGCAAGCGCGTTGATATCGCTTCCTATCTCTTAAAGGCTGGCGACGTTGTTTCTGTATGCGAAAAGAGCCGTCAGAGCGACAAGATTAAGGCTGTTGTTGAGGCTAACGGTGCTAGACCTGTTCCACAGTGGATGGACGTTAACCGTGAGCAGCTTTCCGTTAAGGTAATCAATCTCCCAACTCGTGATCAGATTGAGGCTCCTGTTGAGGAACAGCTTATCGTCGAATTCTATTCAAGATAATAGAAATTATCTATATGTTTGGTATCTACCGTGTCGGGATACTAAAGCTATAACATTTGCGACACGGAGAATAAGGAGCTTTTAAATGATAGAAATTGAAAAGCCCAGAATTGATACAGTTGAATTGACTGCTGACGGTACCTACGGCAAGTTCGTAATGGAACCACTTGAGCGCGGTTATGCAACCACCCTCGGTAACAGTATGAGAAGAGTTCTCCTCTCAATATTACCTGGTGTTGCTATCACCTCTGTTAAGATTGACGGTGTTGTTCACGAATTCTCAACCATTCCAGGTGTTAAAGAAGACGTTACCGAAATCATTCTTAACCTAAAGGGACTAATCGCTAAGCTTCATTCAGATTCTGCAAAGAAAATCTACGTTGAAGCAGAAGGCCCTTGTGTTGTTACCGCAGCTGCTATCAAGGCAGATTCAGAGGTAGAAATTCTTAATAACGACATGTATATCGCTACTCTTGACGAGGGTGCTAAGCTCAATATGGAGATGACACTTGAAAAGGGCAGAGGATATGTATCAGCTGAACAGAACAAGGTATCCCAGAATGTTATCGGTGTTATTTCGATGGATTCTATCTATACACCTGTTCTCAAAGCTAACTTTACTGTTGACAACACCCGTGTAGGTAACGTTGTTGACAAGGGTAAGCTAACCCTTGAGGTTTGGACCGACGGTTCTATTAAGGCTAACGAGGCAGTATCACATTCTGCTAAAATTCTTATGGAACACCTCGAGCTATTCCTTGATCTTACAGAGGGTATCAGCGAGACCGAAAGCATTATGGCAGATAAGTCTGATAAGTCAGCTAAGGAAAAGGTTCTCGACCTTACTATTGACGAATTAGACCTTTCAGTTCGTAGCTATAACTGCTTAAAGCGCGCCGGAATTAACACGGTTGAAGACCTTATCAACAAGTCCGAAGAGGATATGATGAAGGTTAGAAATCTCGGCCGCAAATCTCTTGAAGAGGTAATTGCTAAGCTCGATTCATTCGGCTTCACCCTCAAGAAAGATGATGAATAAACTTTAATTAAAGATGAGCAAAAATCTATCTTATATAAAGAATTCGGATTATTTGCTCTACTCTAAAAAGGAGTGAATATAAATGCCAGGAACCCGTAAACTCGGAAGAACCACTGACCATAGAACTGCTATGCTCAGAGCAATGGTTACCTATCTTCTTGAAAACGGCAAGATAGAGACCACTGTTACTCGTGCTAAGGAAGTTAGGTCAATGACTGAGAAGTATATTACACTCGCAAAGACTAATAATCTTCACAGCAAGCGTCAGGCTTTGGCCTTTATTACTAAGGACGAAGTTGTAAAGAAACTTTTCAACGAAATTGCTCCTAAGTATGCAGAGGTTAACGGCGGTTACTGCCGTATCACCAAGACAGGCCCACGCCGTGGTGACGCAGCTGAGATGGCTATTATCGAGTTAATCTAAGCTTCTTTAAGTTTAGTAGTCACATTTTCACAAGGCAAAAGCCTCCGAAGATTCTTCGGGATAATGTGGGTACTAAAGATGAAAATAAAGCCACACTCGAAAGAGTGTGGCTTTGCTATATTCGGTGAAGACCCGAGCGATATATCTGCGATGCGATATACAGTAAACTGTGCGATATACGGCTACGCCGTGAGAAAACACATATTAACGCAAAATAAAAAGCACCGAATTAGGCTCCTTCTCATAAGGATGTTTACAAAACTGTAGGGACCGGCGTCCTCGACGGCCCGTGAAACATAAATTTCGGCAGAGATTTTGTTTTCTCTGCCGTTTTGTGTTATAATGGGGTATATGGTAGGGTGGGGGCTTGCTCCCGCCGTGACGAAAGGTTTACGCCAATAAGGCGGCGGGAGTAAACCCCCG
>JAZLAD010000146.1:0-10563 GCA_045613005.1 Acutalibacteraceae bacterium
CCTTATACTGATTGTAAACGTTAACGGCAACGGCGGTATGAGTATCGCATAAATAACCGTATTTTTGGAATGTTTCGGATATTGTTTTAAGCGTTTCCTTATCATCGCAGCAACCGCCGTAGAAAAGCTCCTGCAATCTGGTTTTAACGGTATCATTGACTGTAAATTTACCGTCTTTTGCCAAACTGTTTTGGATTTCAGATATGTAAGCATCGTCACCGTCTGCAAGATGGAAAAGCATACGCTCAAGATTACTTGAAATCAAAATATCCATTGAAGGCGAAACGGTTGTGAAGAACTTACGGTTTCTGTCATAAACGCCTGTATTTATTAAATCCGTGAGTACGTTATTAGCATTAGAAGCACATATAAGCTTATTTACCGGAACGCCCATTTCTTTAGCATAATAAGCAGCTAAAATGTTACCAAAGTTACCTGTAGGCACTACAACGTTAAAACCGTTACTTAAATCTTCGCCCTTAGCTAACATATCGCAATATGATGATACATAATAGATAATCTGAGGTGCTAGTCTTCCCCAGTTGATTGAGTTAGCAGAGGAAAATTGCATCCCGTTTTTATCAAGTTTTGCTTTAAAATCGTTATCGGTGAATATCTTTTTAACGCCTGATTGAGCATCGTCAAAATTTCCTTTAATCGAGAAAACGTTAACGTTATTTCCCTTTTGAGAATCCATCTGAAGCTTCTGCATTTTACTAACACCGTCGCACGGATAAAATACGATAATTTCGGTGTCCTCAACATCCTTAAAGCCTTCAAGGGCAGCTTTACCCGTATCACCTGAGGTAGCAACAAGAATTACAATTTTCTTACCCTTAGACTCTTTTTTTGCAGATGTTGTGAGCAGATAAGGAAGAATTTGAAGCGCTAAATCCTTAAACGCACAGGTAGGTCCGTGCCAAAGTTCAAGAATATTTACACCCTCGGTGAGTGTGTATAAGGGTGCGGGCTTGTCCTCGTCAAAGGTGCCTATATATGCACCGTTAACACAGTAATCAAGTTCATCCTCAGAAAAATCAGTAAGAAAGTTTTTTAAAATATATTTAGCTCTCTCGTTGTATTTTAAGCCGCTGATTATATTAAAATCCTCATTTGTAAGTTTAGGTATGGCGTTGGGCACAAATAGACCACCTTCAACCGATATACCGTTGGCTATAGCAAAAGAGGACGTTACCTCTACGGCTTTATTTCTTGTGCTAACGTATTTCACAATAAATTCCCCCAGAAAATACTTTTAAATTAACTTTTATTTTATACTATAAATACCGTTTTGTCAAAGTCTTAAAAAGAAATTTTGCGCATTTTTATAGAAAATTCCTTCAAGAATTTGCTCGGCAATTTTTTTACCCTTTAAAAATTCATATAAATCAATTATTTTAGTTATATTTGATAATTCTCTTGGCATATCGCATCCATCAAAATCAGAGCCAATTGCTATATTTTTTGTAGCGCCTAAATTTATAAGGTGCATTATATTTTGGTATACACCCTCAAAAATTTCATCACCGCAAAACAATGGATAAAGGCATATACCAATAATACCGTTTTTATCTTTGAGTTTAAGAATTTGCTCATCGGTTAAATTTCTTGGATGATTTTTAACAGCACAACAGCAGGAATGTGAAGCATACGGATAATCTGATAAAGAAACTGCTTCAAAAAAACCCTGTGTATTTATATGTGATAAATCACAGGCTATTTTAAGGCGGTTCATTTCATTAATCACTTTATATCCAAAAGGTTTTAATCCGCCGCTTGTATTTATACCCGACGCAATACTGTTTTCACCATTCCAAGTAAGCGTTATGCCTTTAACACCGTCTTTTTTCAACGCCTCTACCCTTGTTATGTCATTTTCTAAAAGCAAGCCGTTTTCTACAGTTAAAATCGCAGTTAGATTTTTTGGTGCGCTTTGCTTGTAATTCTTATAATTTAATAAAACGCTTTGATAAAATTCATACGGGTTTTTGCATTTATCGTCAATAAAAACGGCAAAGCACTGACACCACTTCGAAAAAAACTCACCTTTATTAAAATCAACCGCTAAATTGTTATTATGCAGTGATTGTTGTGTTTTGAAGGCTTTAGTGAGAGTATCGCAATGTAAATCAAAAAAAAGCACGAAACCACCCTAAATGGCATTTTTAATATAATTTATACTTCCCCTTAAGGTACCGTCCTCATTTTTCTTAATAACAACCTCAGCTACGTCAATTCTCGGCGGAAGATTGGTATGAAGTCTCTTCATAAACATCAAAGCAGCGTTTCTAGTTCTTGTGATTTTCCCAATGTCCATAGCATCAATACCGCTTACCCACGAGTTTTCCGAACGTGTTTTAACCTCAACAAAAATTATATTCTTGCCGTCGTCAGCCACAATATCAAGTTCGCCGTATCGGTCGCGCCAATTGCGCTTTATAATAATACAGCCCTGCTTTTTTAAAAGTTCAACCGTTTTGTCTTCACCTATTTTGCCTATATAGGCTGCATATTCCTTACTTGATAACATTTTTCAAAAACGATAAACGGTGAATTTCGCAAACACCGTATTTATTTATTGCTTCATAGTGTTCTTTTGTGCCGTAACCTTTATGTTTTTTAAAATTATATTGAGGATATTGCTCATCGTATTCTAAAAGAAGTCGGTCCCTTGTAACCTTAGCTAAAATAGAAGCCGCCGCAATTGAAAATGACTTTGCGTCACCCTTAACAACCGTATCACAAGGAACTTTTATACCCTTTGGAACTCTATTGCCGTCTATAAGTGCGTGGTCCGGCTTGATATTTAAGCCGTCGATAGCCCTATTCATCGCAATATATGTAGCCTCTAGTATATTATATTCTTCGATTTCTTCAAGTGTACCGAAAGCAATGCTGTACGCTAATGCTTTTTCAACAATAACGTCGTATAACGCTTCTCTTTTCTTTTCAGAAAGCTTTTTAGAATCATTAAGGCCTTCTATATCACAATCAATAGGCAGAATAACAGCGGCGGCACAAACGGGACCTGCAAGCGGTCCTCTACCCGCCTCATCGACACCGCAAACATAAGCTTTTCCATTATTTATCAGGGCGTTTTCAAGTTCAAAATCAGGCATTGTTTAAATCCTTTCGAGTGTAATCCTACCAATTTTACAGGTACGAAATTCTTCAAGCAGCATATTAGCCGTTCTTTCGGTATCAATTTCTCCGCCTCTGATTACCATACCTCTTTTTTTGCCTAGCAGCTGCAAAGCCTCGTATGGTTCTTCAGGGAAACTATCAATCCCATATCTTGCAGTTAAAAGCTCGGGATAATTATCCTTTAAAAGCTCTAAAAGGCGCATACCGAGAAGCTCGGTATCTAAAATTCTATCGGCAACCGAGCCTGTAAAGGCTAAATGCTCACCTACTGTTTCATCGTCGAACTTAGGCCATAATACGCCAGGAGTATCTAACAACTCTAGTTCTTTATCGACAGTAAACCATTGATTACCGCGTGTTACACCAGGGCGATTTTCAACCTTCGCCCTTGAATTGCCCGCAATTTTATTAATAAAGGAAGATTTTCCAACGTTGGGGATACCAACAGCCATTACACGAAGCGGCTTTCCTATCATTCCTTTT
Organism: Acutalibacteraceae bacterium; assembly: GCA_045613005.1. Taxonomy (GTDB): domain Bacteria; phylum Bacillota; class Clostridia; order Oscillospirales; family Acutalibacteraceae; genus UBA737. Next base: position 3,628 of record JAZLAD010000146.1, read on the forward strand.
TCTTTATAGGCTTTTAATCTATCGGCAAGTAAGGTTTTAACTGCATCCTTAAACGCATTGGTGCCCTTGCCTGTTTTACAATCAGCGGGTATTGCAATAATATTAGAACCTTTAAAATACTCAATCCATTTTGCGGTAGCTGTTGCATCTGCCATATCACATTTATTGAGAATTATCATCAATGGTTTGTCACCGATTATCTCTTTAAGGTCAGGATTTCGGCTACTTATAGGAGTTCTGGCATCGACTATTTCAACCACAGCATCAATAATTTTAAGCTGTTCGGCAATTTTTCTTTTGGTTTTTGCCATATGACCCGGAAACCATTGAATATTTTGGGTATTATTGCTCATCGTCTAAACCACCAATTTTATCTAACGGATAAATTCGGGTAACAACCTTACCTAAAATATATCGCTTATCAACCTGTCCCGTACCGTTATTGCCTATCCAACTGGCACGGCTGTCAAGTGAATCGTTTCGGTTATCACCTAATAAAAATACGCAGTTTTTATCGACTGTAATCGGAAATTGTACGTCGTAATGTAAGTTTGTGGGAGTTTTTGTATAAGGTTCATCCAGTGCATTTCCATCAACGTAAACTATACCTTTTTCAAAATCAATATCAACCGTTTGACCCTCTGTAGCAATAACTCTCTTTATAATCGGCGCAGAACTTCTTTCATAAGAATCAGCAGCATTATTATAGTTTCTTGATACAACCACAATATCACCCTGCTTTGGATAATAAAAAGCAGAAGTCAAAATTACCTTTTCACCCTCAAAAACAGTATTCTGCATAGAATCACCGTCGATAGTGGCAATCTTAAATATTGCAGTAAACAAAATTACTACAACAATAAGTGCCTTAACAAAAACATCCAACCAATCAAACATATCGTTTACAAACGAGCTTTTTTTATTTTTTGGTTGCTTTTCCTCGCTTACAATTGATTGTATCTCGGGTGCATCCTCGGGTTTAGAAAAAAGTTTAAAATTTCTCATAAATTCACCGCCTGATTAATAAAAGCAAAAGAGAGACAAGTAGAAATACCCGTCCCCCTTCAAATTTGAAATCTAATTAGCCAATAAGTTCTTTAACCTTAGCAGCCTTACCAACTCTATCACGGAGATAATAAAGCTTAGATCTGCGAACTTTACCAAGTCTTACGGTTTCAACCTTAGCAACTGATGGTGAGTGAACGGGGAATACACGCTCAACACCTACGCCGTATGAAAGACGGCGTACGGTAAAGGTTTCAGCGATACCGCTATTATTCTTTGCAATAACAGTACCCTCGAAAATCTGAATTCTTTCCTTCTCGCCTTCCTTGATTCTTACGTGTACCTTAACTGTGTTACCAATTTTGATTTCTGGCTTATCTTCTTTAAGCATACCAGCAGTTAATTCTTTAATTGCGTCCATTAAATTTTCCTCCTATAAAATTCAGATGTTCGTACATATATAAATATCAGAGGACCATCCGCTTCAATGTCATATTTTAGGCATTAAACCCACCCTGAAGGCAGGGTGAAATCAATGTAAAAATTATTACTTAACCATGCTTGCTACTTCAGCAGCAAAATCGTCTACGCGCTTTTCAATACCTTCGCCCTTTTCAAAACGAACGAACTTGAGTATCTTGATGTCAGCACCAAGCTCCTTAGCAGTCTTTTCAACGTACTTACCAACGGTGAGGTCGCCGTCCATAACGAACTGCTGCTCAACAAGGCAGTTTTCCTTGAAATACTTGCCAATCTTACCCTCAACAATCTTGCCGAGAACTGCATCAGGCTTGTTAGCCATCTTAGGATCTTCCTTCATCTGTGCGATAAGGATATCCTTTTCCTTAGCAATAACCTCTGCAGGAACAGAAGCCTCATCGAGATAGCCTGGGTTCATAGCTGCAATCTGCATTGCAATATTCTTACCCATTGTAACAAAGTCTGCATTGTCGTTGTCAAGTGTTGTGTCAAAGTTAACCATAACACCAATCTTACCGCCTGCGTGAACGTAGGTTACAACCTTACCTTCAACGCGCTCAAAACGACGGATTTTGATATTTTCACGAATAGCAAGGAACAATTCCTGAACCTTAGCCTCAACGGTCATACCGTCTTTTTTGCAAGCAAGAAGAGCATCCATATCTGCAGGATTCTGATCTGCAACGATTTCAGCAACTTCCTGAGCTAAAGCCTTGAAGCCTTCACCGTTAGCAACGAAGTCTGTTTCACTGTTAAGCTCAACAACAACGCCAACACCATCTTTAGCGTATGCGCAAACAGTACCTTCAGCAGCAATACGGGTTGCCTTCTTAGCTTGAGAAGCAAGACCTTTTTCTCTTAGATAATCTGCAGCGGCATCCATGTCACCGTTAGTCTCAACAAGAGCCTTTTTACAGTCCATCATACCGCAACCGGTTTTTTCTCTTAAAGCCTGTACGTCTTTAGCAGTAAAAGCCATTTTCGTTTCCTCCGTATTATATATTATTCAGCGTCTGCAGCAGCTTCTTCAACTGCTTCTTCTGTAGCGGCAGTGCCCATCTCATTACCCTGTCTGCCTTCGATAACAGCAGCAGCAATAGTTTCGGCGATAAGCTTAACTGCACGGATAGCATCATCATTACCTGGGATAACTGCATCGATTTCATCAGGATCGCAGTTTGTATCAACGATAGCAATAATCGGGATACCTAATTTCTTAGCTTCTGCAACTGCAATTCTTTCTTTACGTGGGTCAACGATGAAAAGGGCGCCTGGAGCCTTCTTCATATCCTGAATACCACCGATGAACTTCTCGAGCTTTTCGATTTCAAGCTCAAGCTTTACAACTTCCTTCTTAGGAAGAAGGTCGAATGTGCCGTCGTCACGCATTGCACGTAACTGATTTAAACGGGCAATTCTTGTTTTGATGGTTGAAAAGTTGGTAAGCATACCACCAAGCCATCTAGCGTTTACGTAAGGCATACCGCAATGCTCTGCCTCTTCCTTAACGGAATCCTGAGCCTGCTTCTTGGTACCTACGAAGAGAATATCGTCACCGTTTGCTGCGATTTCACGAGCAAAGAGATAAGCTTCGTTAAGCTTCTTAACGGTTTTCTGCAAATCGATGATGTAGATACCGTTTCTCTCGGTGAAGATGTACTGTGCCATTTTTGGGTTCCAGCGTCTTGTCTGATGTCCAAAGTGAACACCGGCTTCAAGTAGCTGTTTCATTGATACTACTGCCATAATTATTCCTCCTGAGGTTTTACCTCCATCCCGTTTATCGCTGCGATAATTACCGAAGTATCAAGCGGTAACACCATATCTGCATCAAACGGAATGTGTGTATTATTTTGCCATCCTATAAGACAGCTGATAGATTATATCACAAACATTCGCATAATGCAACACTTTTTTTACATTTTTAGAAAAATTTTTCTATTTTTACGTTTTTTAATTTTTTTACTTGACTTTATTAAATTATATACATATAATTGAAAAAATAAAATTTTTAAAGGATGGAGATAAAATGGCTTATTACTTTAAGGAAACCTCCCATACATTTAACGAGTATCTCCTCGTTCCGGGCTATTCTTCTTCAGAGTGTATACCTGCAAACGTATCACTCAAAACACCTTTAGTTAAATTTAAAAAAGGTGAAGAACCCGCAATTTCAATGAATATTCCTATGACCTCTGCTATAATGCAGTCAGTATCGGGTGACCGCTTAGCAGTAGCACTTGCTAAGGAGGGCGGTATTTCGTTTATATACGGCTCTCAGTCTATTGAAGACGAAGCTGCAATGGTAGCAAAGGCTAAGGCATATAAGGCTGGCTTTGTTGTCAGCGATTCAAACATTCATCCGGACGCTACACTTGCAGACGTTATCGAGCTGAAAAAGGCTAAAGGTCATTCCACTATCGCAGTTACGTCCGACGGTACTGAAAAAGGCAAGCTCTTAGGTATTGTCACAAGCCGCGATTACAGAGTTAGCCGTATGTCATTAGATGCTAAGGTTAAGGATTTTATGACACCGCTTGAAAACCTTATTGTAGGCGCTGAGGATACCACTCTTAAGCAGGCTAACGATATAATTTGGGATAACAAGCTTAACTCCCTACCTATAGTTGATAAAAACGGATGCCTTAAGTATTTTGTTTTCAGAAAAGACTATGAAAACCACAAGGAAAATCCAAATGAGCTTTTAGATGCTCAGAAGAGATACGTTGTAGGCGCTGGTATTAACACACGTGACTATGCCGAGCGAGTTCCCGCTTTGGTTGAGGCAGGGGCTGACGTTCTTTGTATCGACTCCTCAGAAGGCTTTAGCGAATGGCAATCAAGAACCATCGCCTTTATACGTGAAAAATACGGCGACACAGTTAAGGTAGGTGCCGGCAACGTTGTTGATGGCGAAGGCTTCCTCTTCCTTGCAAAAGCGGGTGCTGACTTTGTTAAGGTTGGTATCGGTGGCGGCTCTATTTGTATCACAAGAGAAACCAAAGGTATCGGTCGCGGACAGGCTACAGCACTTATCGACGTTTGTGCTGCCCGAGATAAATATTATGAGGAGACAGGTATTTACGTTCCCGTTTGTTCAGACGGCGGTATCGTTCACGACCACCATATGACCTTAGCTCTTGCTATGGGTGCTGACTTCCTTATGCTCGGTAGATACTTTGCGAGGTTCGATGAAAGTCCAACAAACCGTGTAACACTTAATGGTAATTATTATAAGGAGTATTGGGGCGAGGGCTCTAACCGTGCACGTAACTGGCAGAGATACGATATGGGCGGCGATAAGAAGCTATCCTTTGAAGAGGGTGTTGACTCCTACGTTCCATACGCAGGTATGCTAAAGGATAACGTAATGCTGACTCTCAGCAAGGTTCGTTCTACAATGTGCAACTGCGGTGCTTTAAATCTTCCTGAATTCAGAGATAAAGCAAAGCTCACCCTTGTTTCTGCTACAAGTATTGTTGAAGGCGGCGCGCACGACGTTATTCAAAAAGAAACAAGCCTTGGCTCAATAAAATAATTTAATATATGTGTATTAGGCTGTGCTCTCTTTGGCGAGGGTACAGCCTATTTTTTTACAAAAATTGTTACTTTGCATAAAACTTACCGCAAAACTTTTAACACAATATATTGTATTTACACTTGACACTCAAAACAATATGTGCTATCCTATATACTACAATCGCTATTTTGATGGGAGGGAGAAAAATTAGACTCGCTGGTCTGCAAAAACTAACGCTTATTGATTATCCGAACAAGATGGCTTGTATAGTTTTCACGATTGGTTGTAACTTTAAATGCCCATTTTGTCACAACGCCTCGCTTGTAAACGGCACTAACGATTATATTGATGAAGATAGTGTTCTTACCTTCCTTAAACAAAGAAAAGGTATCTTAGAAGGCGTTGTAATCACGGGAGGAGAACCGTTACTTAACGGCGATATAGCTGATTTTATAAGAAAAATCAAAGAAATCGGCTACCCTGTTAAGCTTGATACTAACGGTACCAACCCGAAGCTGTTAAAGGAACTTGTAAACAATAAATTAATTGATTACGTTGCAATGGATATCAAGAATTCACTTGATAATTATATTAAAGCAACCGGAGACGTGAAGCTTAATATGGACGCTATAAACGAATCTATTGATTTCCTGCTTGAAGGAATGGTAGATTATGAGTTCAGAACTACAGTTGTGAACGGCATACACACTACACAAGATATTGTGGATATAGCAAAGCGAATACCAAATGCCGAAAGATATTATTTGCAACAGTATAAGCCCTCGAATGAAAATCTTTCTCCCCACGGTTTATCTGAATTTTCAAAAGAGGAAATGAACGTTTTTAAAACCGAAGCATCAAAATACACTAATAACGTAAATTTAAGAGGATTATAAAAAAGGAGAAGTTTTATGTATCAGATTATTAAAAGAGACGGAAAAATTGCTGATTTTGACATAAGCAAAATAGCAAGTGCGATGAAAAAGGCTTTTGAAGCCACCAACACAGAGTATACCGATAATATCATCGACTTCCTAGCACTCAAGGTTACAGCTGACTTTTTACCAAAGATTAAAGACGGCTTCGTAGCGGTTGAAGACGTACAGGATAGCGTTGAGTCGGTTCTTATTCAGGGCGGTTACGATGCCGTTGCTAAGTCTTACATTCTTTATAGAAAACAGCGTGAGAAATTACGTAACCTTAAAAACACCTTCCTTGATTACAAGGAAACCGTTAACGACTACGTTAACGCTCTTGACTGGCGTGTTAAAGAAAATTCCACCGTTACCTATTCAGTAGGTGGTCTTATTCTTTCAAACTCAGGTGCTATCACCGCTAACTATTGGCTATCTGAAATTTATGATTCCGAAATCGGCGATGCACACAGAAACTGTGACATTCACATTCACGACCTTTCTATGCTTACCGGTTACTGTGCAGGTTGGAGCCTTAAGCAGTTAATTAAAGAAGGTCTTGGCGGTGTCCCCGGAAAGATAACCTCCTCCCCTGCCAGCCACCTTTCAACCCTCTGCAATCAAATGGTTAATTTCTTAGGTATTATGCAAAATGAGTGGGCAGGCGCACAGGCATTCTCATCATTTGATACATATCTCGCACCATTTGTTAAGATTGATAATCTTGACTACAAGCAGGTTAAACAGTGCATTCAGTCATTCGTTTACGGTGTAAATACTCCTTCGCGTTGGGGTACACAAGCTCCGTTCTCTAACATTACTCTTGACTGGACCGTTCCTAAAGACCTTGCTAACCTCCCTGCTATTATCGGCGGTAAAGAGGTTGACTTTACTTACGGTGACTGTCAGGAAGAAATGCGCCTTGTAAACAAAGCCTTTATCGAAATTATGATTGAAGGCGATGCTAACGGCAGAGGCTTCCAGTACCCAATTCCTACCTACTCAATCACCAGTGAT
>JAZLAD010000147.1:0-4920 GCA_045613005.1 Acutalibacteraceae bacterium
GTACTTTTCGCTTTTTCCGCCCTCCTCGGCTCTTGCGTGGACAAGCTCTGCTTGGAGATTTAGTTTATCTAAAACGTCGGCTAAAAAGATTAGTCTTTTATTCAGTCCGTCAAGAAGCGTTAAGTTTATATCGGGACGTGCAATTTTAAGCACCATTCCGGGAAAACCGGCACCTGTGCCAACGTCTATAATTTTAGCGTTTCTTTCAACCTTTACAGCCTTAAAAAACAAAAGGCTGTCGTAAAAATGCTTGTAAAGTACGCCCTCAGGCTCGGTTATAGCGGTAAGGTTTATCTTTTGGTTCCACTCAAGCAGTAAATTGCCGTAAAGATTTAGTCGGTCGATTGCGGTTTGGTCAAGCTCTAAACCGACCTCTTTACATAAAGGCACTATTTTTTCAATGTTAAAATCAATCATTGTTAGCACCTCTTGACTTTAAGTAAATTAACAGCACCGAAATATCGGCAGGGCTAACACCCGAAATGCGCGATGCCTGACCTATACTTTCGGGGTTTATCTTTTTAAGCTTTTCAACAGCCTCAAGACGAAGTCCGTAAACCTTATCGTAATCAATATCCTTTGGAATTAACTGCTTTTCAAGGCGAAGCATCTCGTTTACCTGTGCGGTCTGACGGCTTATGTAACCCTCGTATTTTATTTCAATCTCTGCCTTTTCGATAACGCTTTCTGGCAAAGAGGGTCTTGTCTTGTCAAACGGAGCCAAAGCTTCGTAATTCAGCTGCGGCCTTCTTATCAAATCGGCAAGACAAACGCCCGTTTTAACAGGTGCGGTGCCGCTGTTTTCCAACAATTCGTTAAGCTCCTTTGTCGGAGGAAGGTAAACCGAGCTTACACGCTTTATCTCCTCTTCTTTTAAAGCCTTTAATTCTAAAAATCTGGAATAGGTTTTATCGTCTACAAGACCTATTCTGAAGCCAGTCGGCATTAGTCGCTCGTCGGCATTGTCCTGACGAAGAAGCAAACGGTATTCGCTTCTGGAGGTCATCATTCTATATGGGTCCTGACAGCCCTTTGTTACAAGGTCGTCAATAAGCGTTCCTATATAGGAAGAAGCGCGTGTCAGAATTAAAGGCTCTAAGCCTCTTACCTTTCGTGCCGCGTTGATACCTGCAATAAGTCCCTGTGCCGCCGCCTCCTCGTAACCTGACGAGCCGTTAAACTGTCCCGCACCGTAAAGTCCCGAATGTTTTTTAAGCTCTAGGGTGGGGAGTAATTCTAACGGGTCGATACAGTCATACTCAATAGCGTAAGCGTTACGCATAACCTTTACGTTTTCAAGTCCCTTAATGGTGCGGTAAAACTTAATCTGCACTTCTTCCGGAAGTGACGAGGACATACCTTGCAGATACATCTCCTCGGTGTTTTCTCCGCAAGGCTCAATAAACAGCTGATGGCGTTTTTTATCAGCAAAGCGCACGATTTTATCCTCAAGACTCGGGCAGTATCTCGGGCCTACACCCTCAATAACACCCGAATAAAGCGGTGAACGGTGTAGGTTTTCAAGTATTACCCTTTTAGTCTCGTCGTTGGTATAAGAAATGTGGCAGACCACCTTGTTTTCGGGCGGTGTCTTAGTTGAAAAGCTAAAGGGAACGGTTTTCTCGTCACCCTCTTGAACTTCAAGCTCTGAAAAGTCAATACTATCCCTTAAAACTCTGGCGGGTGTACCCGTCTTAAATCGGCGAAGCGGAACGCCTAACTTTTTAAGTGATTTTGACAGCTCGGTAGCAGGAAACGTACCATCGGGACCCGACTCGTAGTTTACCTCGCCCACGTAAATTCTTCCGCCTAAAAAGGTGCCTGTTGCAATAACCGCCGCCTTAGCCGAAAAGTCGGCGCCGAGGTTGGTTACAAGGTGCCACAGACCGTCCTTTTTTTCAATCTCTACAATCTCTGCCTGTTTAACGTCAAGATTTTTCTGCTTTTCTATAGTGTGCTTCATATAGGCAGAATAATCTCTGCGGTCTATCTGCGCTCTAAGTGAATATACGGCGGGACCTTTACCGCGGTTTAGCATACGGCTCTGCAAAGTTGTAGCGTCTGCCGCCTTGCCCATTTCACCGCCCAAAGCATCTATTTCGCGAACAAGATGACCTTTAGCGGTACCGCCTATCGACGGGTTACAGGGCATATTGCCCACCCAGTCAAGTGTTATTGTAAACATTATTGTTTTACAGCCGAGTCTAGCTGATGACAGCGCCGCCTCAATACCTGCGTGGCCGCCGCCTATTATCGCTACGTCGTAAGAACCCGCCTCATATTTTACAAAACTCAAAATACTTACCTCTTAATATGTAAATTTTTATTTTCCTACACAAAAACGTCTGAAAATTTCGTCGCAAACCTCGTTGGTAACACGTTTGCCTGTAAGCTCTAAGAGAGCATCTAAGCAATCGTCAACACAAACGCCGACGGCGTCTAGCGTAAAGCCCTCGTTTAATGCCGAAAGAGCACCCTTTACAGAGTTTAGTGCTTTTTCTACACAGCATCTTTGTCGCTCACTTATAAGCACCGCCGCGTCGGGAGAAAGGGAAGCCACCCGTGAGAGCTTTAATATCTCTTGTTCTAATTCTTTAGCGCCCGTTTTTTCCTTAGCCGAAATTTCTACCGTTATAAAGCCGTCGAACAGAGACTTGTCTAAGCAAAGACTTAAATCCGATTTGTTAAGCACTATAATAGTGTTGTTTTTATCCAACTGCTTTAAAAGGTCAGCGTCATCAGAATCAAACTCTCTTGATAAATCAAAAACGGCTAGTACCAGCGCCGAGCTGTCAAGTTTTTCGAGCGCTTTTTTAACGCCAAGGCTCTCAACCACGTCCTCGGTTGAGTGGATACCCGCAGTATCCGAAAGGTTTAAAATTATATCGCCGAGCCTTACCGTGTTTTCAACGATATCTCTTGTTGTTCCCGCAATATCGGTAACAATTGAGCGCTCGAAGCTGGACAGCATATTCATAAGGCTCGATTTTCCAACGTTTGGTTTGCCCACTATTGCACAGTCAAGCCCCTCACGGATAATTTTTCCCGCATCGTAGCCACTAAGTAAATTAGATAGTCTGTTTTCACAGGTGTTAAGCAAGGTGCTGAAGTTTTCGAAGGTCAGTCCTTCTATATCCTCGTCGGGATAATCGGCGTATGCTGCAAGACTAGAGGCGGTTTCTAAAAGCTTTTCTGTAATTCCCTCTATTTCCTTGCTGATTTTACCCTGTTTAGCACCGCGGGAAAGCCTTAGTGCTGCCTCACTTTTTGCCGAAATAATACCCATTATGCTCTCGGCTTTTGAAAGGTCTATTTTTCCGTTTAAAAAGGCGCGTTCGGTAAATTCGCCCGCCTTTGCAGGTGTAGCACCCGCAGAGTAAAGCGCCCTGAGTGTAGCCTTTGCAGAGGCAGAACCGCCGTGAACAGAAATTTCCACAACGTCCTCACCGGTATAGCTTTTTGGCGCTTTGAAAACTAAAGCTACACCGTCGTCAAGGCTGTCACCATTATAAATTATCTCACCGTAGGCGGCGGTATATCCCGAAAGTGTGCAAAGCTTTTTACCACCGAAGGCGCAAAACACCTTGTCGGCAATAGCTATAGCGTCCTCTCCCGATATTCTTATAACGGCAATACCGCCCTCACCCGCAGGGGTTGAGAGTGCCGCAATAGTTTTGTTTTGCATAACGCCACCTACTAACTTTTAAATCTAACACTTTATTTTATCATAAGATAAAATATTTTTCAACAACTAATCGTCTTTTCTGAATTCTGGATTTGGTAGGCCTTGCGAAATTTTTGGGAAGTCGTTATCCGAGTCGTTTGTCGGCTGAATTTCGTAGGTGCCGTATTTTTTTACAAGCTCCTCGGCGGTTTCGGGCTGACCTAAAACGGCATCCGTGGAGGGACTTAGCTCAAAATAGTGTTTTGGTTTGTTTTTCTTTTTCATTTTTTATCTCCCATAAAGCAATTTGCTTAAAATTTTATATTATTTTATGTTAAAAAATACAGTTAATACTGTTTGACACTTGCCTTTTTTTATGCTATACTTTATTTTGTATATAAATGTCTTTTGGAGGAGTAAAAATGCTCGATTTAAGATTTATCTGTGAAAATGCGGATTTAGTTAAAGAAAATATAAAACGTAAGTTTAAAGACGATAAGCTGCCGCTTGTTGACGAGGTAATCGCGCTTTACAAGGAGAAGCTAGCTGCAAATACTAAGGCTAACGACCTTAGAGCTAATAGAAACAAGGTAAGTAAGCAAATCGGCGTGCTTATGGCTCAGGGTAAGCGTGACGAGGCTGAGCAAATGAAGAAGTTGGTTTCCGAACAGGCTGAGGAATTAAAGGCACTCGAAGAAAAGGAAGCTTTACTTGAAGAGCAGGTTCGCTCTATTCAGATGAAGATACCGAATATTGTTGACGCTTCGGTTCCCGTAGGTAAGGACGATAGCGAAAACGTTGAGGTTACAAAGTACGGCGAGCAGACCGTTCCTTCCTTTGAAATACCCTATCACACCGATATTATGGCGCTGTTTGAGGGTATTGATAAAGAGGCGGCAGGAAGAGTAGCAGGCGAAGGCTTTTACTACCTTATGGGCGATATCGCACGTATGCACTCGGCAGTTACTGCGTATGCTCGTGACTTTATGATAAACAAGGGCTTCACCTACTGTATTCCTCCATTTATGATAAGAAGTCGCGTTGTAACAGGCGTTATGAGCTTTGAAGAAATGGACGCTATGATGTATAAAATAGAGGGCGAGGATTTATACCTTATCGGTACCTCTGAGCACTCGATGATAGGTAAGTTTATCGACACCATCACCCCCGAAGAAAAGCTACCTTTAACACTTACAAGCTACTCACCCTGCTTCCGCAAGGAAAAGGGAGTTCACGGTATTGAGGAGCGCGGCATT
>JAZLAD010000148.1:0-4431 GCA_045613005.1 Acutalibacteraceae bacterium
CGGCTATGGGTTATGATATCGGTAAGTCTCTTGTAGACGATACAAAGATTGACTACTGTAAAGATATGATGGCAAAGGCAGAAGAAAAGGGCGTTAAGATTTTACTTCCTATTGATGCTACAGTTGCTGCTAACTTCCCTGACCCAATTGACGCACCGCTCGAGGTTCAAAACGTGGATGCAGATAAAATTCCTGCTGACAAGATGGGTCTTGATATCGGTATTAAGTCTTCCGAACTCTTTGCAAATGAAGTTAAGAATGCTAAGACTGTTGTTTGGAACGGACCTATGGGTGTATCTGAAAATCCAAGTCTTGCACAGGGTACAATAGCTGTAGCTAAGAGCCTTTCTGAGACCGATGCTGTAACAATTATTGGCGGTGGCGACTCCGCAGCAGCTGTTAACAACTTAGGTTACGGCGACAAGATGACCCACATCTCTACCGGTGGCGGTGCTTCCCTCGAATTCCTTGAGGGTAAAGAACTCCCAGGTATTGCAGCACTTAACGATAAGTAATTAAATTTTAGCCTCCCTTTTTTAAGGGAGGCAATTTGCGGATATACAAGTAATTTAAGGAGAAAAATTTATGAACAAGCAAAAAAGAGCCGCTGTTATAGCAGGCAACTGGAAAATGAACAAAACCCCTTCTGAAACAACTGCGCTAATTAATGAAATGAAGCCATTAGTAGCAGATGCCGATTGCAAGGTTGTACTTTGTGTTCCTTTCATTGATATTCCTGCCGCTGTTGAGGCTGCCAAGGGTTCAAATATTGAAATTGGTGCTGAAAACGTTCACTTCAAAGCTTCGGGAGCATACACAGGCGAGATTTCTGCCCAGATGCTCGTTGAGTCAGGTGTAAAGTACGTTGTAATCGGTCATAGCGAAAGAAGACAGTATTTTGGTGAAACAGACCAGACTGTTAACCTTCGTACACTTGCCGCTTTAAACTCAGGTCTTACTGCCATTGTTTGTGTTGGTGAAACACTCGAGCAGAGAGAGTTAGGTTATACCGAAACACTCCTAAAATTCCAGACCAAGATGGCACTTACAAACGTAACTGCTGAACAGCTTAAAAACGTAATTATAGCTTACGAGCCAGTATGGGCAATCGGTACCGGTGTTACTGCTACTGCTGAACAGGCAGATGAAGGTAACGGCTTTGTTCGTGCCGCTATTGCTGAGGTTTACGGCGAGGATGTCGCTGAAACAGTAACAATCCAGTACGGCGGTTCTATGAACGCTAAGAATGCTGACGAGTTAGTTGCCAAGGTTAACGTTGACGGCGGTCTTATCGGCGGCGCTTCATTAAAGGCAGAAGATTTTGCGGTTATCGTTAAGGCTGCAAGCAAATAATAATTTAAGGTGAAAATAATGAAAAAACCTGTTGTTTTATGTATTATGGATGGATATGGAATTAGAGAGGATTCAAACGGCAACGCTATTACCTCTGCTAATACTCCAAATCTTACAAAACTATTCTCTAATAACCCGTTTACAACAATTGGAGCATCAGGACTCGATGTTGGTCTTCCCGACGGACAAATGGGAAACAGCGAAGTAGGTCACACAAATATCGGTGCAGGTCGTGTTGTGTATCAGATGCTTGTTAAAATCTCTAAGTCTATTAAGGATGGCGACTTTTTTGAGATTGACGCACTAAAGAATGCTGTAGAAAACTGCAAGAAAAATAATTCTGCTCTTCATTTTGTAGGTCTTCTATCTGACGGCGGTGTTCATAGCCATATTGAGCATTTGTTTGGTCTTTTGGAACTTGCTAAGAAAAACGGCTTAAAGGATGTATATGTTCATTGCATAACCGATGGCCGTGACGTTTCTACAACATCGGGTATTGGCTTTGTAAAAGAGCTACAGGCTAAAATGGATGAACTCGGCGTAGGCAAAATCGCAACAGTTATGGGTAGATATTATGCAATGGACCGTGACTTTGCTTGGGACCGCGTTGAAAAAGCTTATGCCGCTATGGTTTATGGCGATGGTGTACAGACCGATGATATTTTGAGTGCTATTGAAGAGTCTTATTCAAAGGATGTTACCGATGAATTTATTCTCCCAACTGTTGTAGACAAAAACGGAGTTATTAAGGCAAATGACAGTGTTGTTTCTTTCAACTTCCGTCCTGACAGAGCACGTCAGTTCACACGAACCTTCGTAGACCCTGATTTCAACGGCTTTGAAAGAAAGAACGGTTTCTTCCCTGTTTCATACGTTTGTATGACTCAGTATGACGAAACTATGCCAAACGTAACCGTAGCCTTCCCACCCGAAGAATTAAAAATGACCTTAGGCGAATTTTTAGCTTCTAAGGGAATGACCCAGCTTCGTATTGCAGAAACACAAAAATACGCTCACGTTACCTTCTTCTTTAACGGTGGCGAAGAAAAAACCTTCGACGGTGAGGACAGAGTTTTAATTCAGTCTCCTGATGTTCCAACCTTCGACCTTCAGCCCGAAATGAGCGCACATCCTGTATGTGATGCGGTATGCGAAAAAATCCTTTCAGGCAAGTATGACGTTGTTATCTTAAACTTTGCTAACTGCGATATGGTAGGTCATACCGGTATTTTTGATGCTGCTGTAAAGGCTGTTGAAGCTGTTGACACCTGTGTTGGCAAGGTTGTAAGTGCAACCGAAAAAATGGGTGGCGCTGTTATTATCACAGCCGACCACGGTAATGCAGACTATATGTTTGATGATAAAGGCTCACCGTTTACACCACACACAACAAATCCTGTGCCTTTCTGCGTTGTAGGTTATCCTTGTGAACTACGTGAAGGCGGCAGACTTGCTGATATTGCACCCTCTATTATTAAAATATTAGGTTTGCCACAACCCGAAGCTATGACGGGCGAATCAATAATTAAATAAATTTTTTAAAATTAAAACACCTTAAAGGTTAATTCCCTTTAAGGTGTTATTTTTATATTTAAATATTAAAGTAACGTAGCTCTTAATTCTTCAGGTGACTTAGAAGATAAATATGCGGGTGGAATATCAAATACGGTTTTAGCACCCTTTTGTCCCTCGTTATTTAGCTTTACAGCAGCTCTAGCAAAAGCAACAATAACCGATGCTGTAAATTCGGGGTTAGAGTCAAGCTTTAAACTATATTCAATAATATGGGTATTTTCCTTATTTATACCAGTTTTGCCGCTTCTAACAACAACGCCGCCGTGTGGTATACCGCTATGGTCTCGCTTTAATTCTTCTAAGGATATAAAGTTAACGGTTGTATCGTAATCGGCAAAGTAATTTGGCATATTAACTATTTCTTGTCTTATTCTCTCAAGGTCAGCGCCCTCTTTTGCTACAACGAAGCACTCTCTTGTGTGCTTCTCTCGGGTTGTGAGCTCAGGATTTTCACCGTTTCTAACGGCATTTAATGCTTTTTCAACAGGCACTGTATACTGCTTAGCGTCAAGCACACCGTCAATTCTTCTTATAGCGTCTGAATGACCTTGGCTGACACCCTTACCCCAGAAGGTATAATCCTTTCCGTCAACCAAAATCACGTTACCGTAAAGACGGTTAATAGAAAACATACCGGGGTCCCAACCTGCAGAAATTATTGCAACCTTGCCCGCTTCCTTTGCGGATTTATCAACAGCGGCAAAATGCTCGGGAATTTTAGCGTGGGTATCGAA
Organism: Acutalibacteraceae bacterium; assembly: GCA_045613005.1. GTDB lineage: Bacteria > Bacillota > Clostridia > Oscillospirales > Acutalibacteraceae > UBA737. The sequence continues at coordinate 3,663 of JAZLAD010000148.1, forward strand.
GCTATCGACAACGTTAAAATCTTTAGCATACTCAGGTGTCTGCTTCGGTAAATCGGTTGCAGAGCCTCCGCAAAGGATAAGCACATCGATCTTATCTTTGTAATTTAAAATATCGTCAACACTAATTACAGGCACACCCTCGGTCCTGATTTTGAGGTCACTAGGATTTCTGCGTGTGAATACTGCTTCTAACGAAAGGTCGGGATTTTGCATTATTGCGCTCTCGATTCCCCTACCTAAATTTCCATAACCTACAATTCCAACTTTAATTAACATTTTATTACTCCTTAAACTTAATCTATCATACTTCTAAATTCAGCTTCGTCAATAACCTTAACGCCAAGTGAATTAGCTTTATCAAGTTTGCTACCTGCTTCCTCACCCGCTAAAACATAGTCGGTCTTTTTAGAAACGGAGGAAGAAACCTTACCGCCAAAGCTTTCGATAATTTCTGCCGCCGCACTTCTTGTATAGGTAGGCAGTGTTCCTGTAAGCACAAAGGTTTTACCCTCAAAACGCATATCGACTTTTCTTTTAAGAGACTGCATATTAAGACCTAAGTTTTTGAGCTTTTCAATCATCTCTCTGGTTTCATTAAGTGAAAAGAACTCGAATGCGGAACGTGCTAAAACTTCGCCTATACCCTCAATTTCAGCCAAATCCTCTATTGAGGCTGAAAGTATATTATCAATATTCAAAAAGCGCTCAGAAATAAGTTTTGCAGCCTTTGCGCCTATATGACGTATACCGAAAGCAAAAATCAGTTTTG
>JAZLAD010000149.1:0-6841 GCA_045613005.1 Acutalibacteraceae bacterium
AAAAACACCCTATGACTTTTGGCGGTCATAGGGTGTTAAAATTTTTAGTCTAACGGCTTCATTGTGGGGAAGAGGATTACTTCTCTTATAGTGTCGGCGCCTGTGAGCAGCATTACTGCACGGTCGATACCGATACCCATACCGCCTGTTGGTGGCATACCGTATTCCATAGCAGTAAGGAAGTCCTCGTCGAGCATTTCTGCCTCGTCGTCGCCTCGGTCACGAAGCTCAAGTTGCTTCTCAAAGCGCTCACGCTGAACAATCGGGTCGTTAAGCTCTGAATATGCGTTTGCAAGTTCTGAGTGGCATACAAACAGCTCAAAACGCTCGGTTAGTCTCGGGTCCTCGGGCGAAGCCTTGGTGAGAGGAGATACCTCAACAGGATACATTGTTATAAAGGTAGGCTGTATTAACTTTTCTTCAACCCTTTGGTCAAAACAAGCATAAAGAGCGTTACCCCAGGTTTTGTCAGCGGTTTCAGCCAGTTCTACGCCTATCTTTTCTGCGGCGGCAACAGCCTCGGCATCGTCTGAGATAGCGCCAAAGTCGATACCTGCGTATTCCTTAACGGCGACAACCATAGTAAGTCTGCGCCAACCGGGTGTAAGGTCTATCTTTTCGCCGAGCCATTCGACCTCGTAGCTGCCGTGAATTTCCATAGCAGCGCCCGAAATAATGCCCTCTGCTATATCCATCATATCGTGGAAATCGGCATAAGCCTGATAAAGCTCAACGGTAGTAAACTCAGGATTGTGCTTAGGGTCCATACCCTCGTTTCTGAAAATTCTGCCGATTTCATAAACCCTGTTCATACCGCCAACGATAAGGCGCTTTAATGGAAGCTCGGTAGCAATTCTCATATACATAGGAATATTTAAGGTGTTGTGGTGTGTTATAAAGGGTCTTGCAGCGGCACCGCCAACGATTGTGTTAAGTACAGGGGTTTCAACCTCGGTGTAATCCATATTATCAAGGTAGTTACGCATAAACTTGATAAATTTTGAGCGGATTTCAAAATTGCGCTTAACGTTTGGATTAACAATTAAATCAACGTATCTCTGACGGAAGCGAAGGTCGTTATCTTTAAGACCGTGGAACTTTTCAGGAAGCGGAATTAAGGATTTTGATAAAAGCTCAATGTGATTTAAGTGAATAGAAATTTCGCCTGTCTGTGTTTTGAAAACAAAGCCCTTAACACCGATGATATCACCAATGTCCCACTTTTTAAATGAGGCGTAGATTTCCTCGCCAACGTCATCACGCTTAACGTAAAGCTGAATATCACCGTAACCGTCACGAAGGTTTACGAAGCTTGCCTTACCCATAACACGCTTGGTGATAATTCTACCTGCTATTGATACGGTTTTGCCCTCGAAGCCTTCGTAATCTGCCTTGATATCTTTAGCGTTAGCTGTAACGTCATATTTTGTTTTAATAAAGGGATCGTTTCCGCTTTCCTTTAAAGCTGAAAGCTTTTCACGTCTTACCTTTAACAGTTCGTTTAAATCCTGTTCAACTGGGGGGGTGTTCTTGTTTTCGCCCATTTAAAACATCCTTTCTTTTAAGAAAAACAGGGCAGTATTAACTGCCCTTGCGAAATTATTTTGAAATAGCTAAAATCTCTAATTTAATTTCGCCTCCGGGAGCTTCAGCTGTGACTTTATCGCCAACCTTTTTGCCCATCAAAGCTCTACCTACGGGGGACTCATCGGAAATTTTATTATTTAGAGGGTCTGCTTCTGTGGAGCCTACTATACGGTATTCACATTCCTCGTCAAACTCAACGTCATATACCTTAACCTTAACGCCGACCATAACGGTTTTAGTAGCACCCTTAATGTCTGAAATTATTTCAACGTTTTTAAGCATAGCTTCAAGCTCGGCAATTCTAGCCTCAATTTTAGCCTGCTCGTTTTTAGCCTCATCGTATTCACTGTTTTCGGATAGGTCGCCGTAGCCTCTTGCTACCTTAATTTTTTCGGCAATATCTGCGCGGCCGTTGGTTTTTAAATTTTCAAGCTCTGCTTGTAATTTTTTAAGACCGTCATCAGTTATTTTTATAGGCTTAACCATTTTTAATAACCACCTTTGAAAATTTTATTTTTTAAGTGGAACGCAACATTAAACTTAATTATATTATTATTAAGCTCTAATGTCAAGTTTATTTATATTATTATAAAAATATTTTATTCCCCGTAATCAAAAATATCGCAAAAATCGCGGCTTTGTGACATTGAAACGTAATCATTATTGGCAATTATGATATGATCGAACACCCTGATACCGATAGGACGGAGTGTATCAACTATCATCTGCGTAATCTTAGCGTCTGCGGGACTTGGCAGTGCTATTCCGCTTGGGTGATTGTGGCATAAAACAACACTTGTAGCATTATTCTTTATTGCTATTTCAACTATCTCTCTTGCCGATACGCCCACCGAATGAGTGTCACCCTCTGAAATGAAATCGAAAGATAACTTTGCGCCCATTGTATCAAGACACAGTACGCTGAATTTTTCAACCGAAATAAAAAGATACTCGCTAAGCAAAAAGTTACCGATATCATCGGTTGAAACAAAGTCAGCTATAAGAGTGTTTTTCTCACTGTTGCAAATATTTAAAATATTGCCGATAAGCTTGATTTGCGTAGCTGATGCCAGTCCTATACCCTCAACCTCTAAAAGCTTATCAATACTTGCAGAAAAGACACCGTTTAAGGTTTTGAATTTTCTAATCAGGCTTTTAGCTATCGGCTTGGTGTCAATTCGGGGTATACTGTAAAAAAGCAACATTTCAAGCACCAAATATGGCTCGGTTTTATGGTTAAAGCCCGTGTTTAAAAATCCCTCACGCACCCTTTTGCGATGCTCTAAATAATCCATTTTCTCCTGCACAGTATCCACCACCTTGACCTTAAAAACTGCGTTTAAAGCATTATACCAAACAAATGGCCTTAAATCAACTAAAAATATATAATATTTCTAATAAAAATGCAATTTAATGGTTGTTAAACGGGTGTGTTTTGTGGTATAATGAATTAAATATAATTATGTTTTATGCGGAGGTATTCTGTGTTAGAGAACAAAATTGCGCTTTCAAACGGAGTGGACGGTCTTTTTGTTAAGAACACCCGTTTTAACACCACTCTCATTTCATTCAACTTTTTCTTGCCGCTTAAAAAGGATACGGTTGCAGTAAACGCTCTGCTTCCGTTTATGCTAACTACCAGTAGCAAGAAATATCCGGATTTTTCAAAGCTTAACCTGAAATTAAGTAAGCTTTACGGTGCTGATCTTTCCGCGTCTTCGGAAAAGGTAGGAGACTATCAGCTGCTTAAAATGGCGGTTTCAGTTATTAGCGATAAATACACTATTGATGATGAAAGTCTGACCGTTGAGGCTTGTGAGCTTCTTAGTGAGCTGATATTTGAACCAAACGTTTTAAACGGTGCTTTTTTGGATAGTGACCTGGAGCGTGAAAAGCGCAAGGCTATAGAGCATATACAGGGCGAAATGAGTGAAAAGCGTATATATTCAAAGCAAAGACTCATTGAAGAGATGTATAAGGATGAGCCTTACGGTCTGCCGAAGTGCGGAACGGTAGAGCAGGTAGAAAAAATTACGGGCGAAGAGCTTTATAAAGCTTGGGAAAATATGCTTTCGTCTGCTTATTGCTTTATAAACGTTGTGTCAAACGCTCTGCCAACAGGCTTTTTCGATGAAATTGAAAATAAATTCCGTGGCTTAGAGCGTAAGGACGTTACGGTTATGGGCAAAACAATGCCTACCAAAAAGGCAGAAAAGGTAAACACCGTTACCGAGCGACTTGACGTGGCTCAAGGCAAGCTTGTAATGGGCTTTTCCATGCAAAAAGAAGATAATACTCCTCAGCTGCCAATTCTCGTGATGACCGATATTTTCGGCGGAGCACCCTATTCGAGACTATTTACAAACGTTAGAGAAAAAATGAGCCTTTGTTATTACTGTTCTGCTTCTTCGGTTAGAGCAAAGGGACTTTTAACCGTTGCGAGCGGTGTTGAGGAAGCAAACGTAGATAAGGCTCAAGAGGAAATTTTAAATCAGCTGGAAATTGTTAAAAGAGGCGAGTTTACCGATTTTGAATACCAATCCTCGCTTAAAGGAATAGCAGATTCGCTTAGAACCTATAACGATTCTCAAGGGATGCTTGACGCATGGTACGTGTTAAAGGCGGCTTCGGGCAATATCGTTTCTCCCGATGAAACAGCCGAAAAAATAGCTTCAATTACCAGAGAGCAGATAGTAGCGGCGGCTAATACCGTTTCACTTCACACCGTTTACCGTTTACTTCCAAAGGAGGTTAAATAGTATGAGAAAAGAAAACTTTGAAAGTAATTTAGGCGAAAGCTACGTAAAGGCGGTGCATCCGTCAGGTCTTGAGGTTTACGTTATGGAAAAGCCTCAGTATAGCTCGGCTTATGCTATTTTTGGCACTAAATACGGCTCCATCGATACCAGTTTTGCAGACGATAACGGCGAAATGATCAACGTTCCCGAAGGAATAGCGCACTATTTAGAGCACAAGCTTTTTGAAAGTGAAGACGGTGATGCCTTCACACGCTTTGCTAAAACGGGAGCTTCGGCTAATGCTTTTACATCGTTTGACCGCACCTGTTATCTCTTTTCCTGTTCTGATAATTTCTATGAAAATTTTGATATACTTCTCGATTTTGTAAGACATCCTTATTTTACCGAGGAAACGGTTAGAAAAGAGCAGGGAATAATAGGTCAGGAAATAAGAATGTATGACGATAGCCCCGCTTGGCGTGTTATGTTCAATATGCTTTTCAATATGTACCACGTGCATCCTGTAAGAATTGATATTGCGGGCACGGTGGAATCTATCGCCGAAATCAACAGCGATTTACTTTATAAGTGCTATAACACCTTTTACCATCCGTCTAATATGTTTATCTGCATTGTGGGTAACGTTGATGCCGACAAGATTATAAAAAAGGTTAAAGAGGCAAGTTTTGAAGAAAATCAAAAAGAAATCGTAAGAGGAAGCTTTACAGAGCCTCAAACGGTTGTTAACAATTATGTAGAACAGCGCCTCGAAGTAAATATTCCGATGTTCTGCCTAGGCTTTAAGCAGAAGATAGAAACTCCTTTCAGAAGACTGAAATCTAAGATTTGCGTATCGTTGCTTCTTGAAATTATATGCGGTGACGCCTCCCCCTTATATGCTGATTTAATTAACCGCGGCCTTATAAACGACGAATTTTCAGCAGAATATTTCAACGGCAACGGCTATGCCGCAGTAATATTCGAGGGTGAATCCAAGGACCCTAAGGCAGTAGAACAGGCTATAAAGGACGAAATCAAGCGCCTTAGAGAAAACGGCATAGATAAAAAGCTGTTTTCAGCAGTTAAATGCGGAATGTACGGTGATGCGATCCGCCGCTTCAACAGTGTTGACGGTATGACTATGCAGTTAGTTGAGGGCGCAGTTTTCGGCTACGATATTTTTGAAGAAATAAAGCTTTTAAAGGCTGCTAGCTACGATGACGTTACAAAGCGCCTTGATGTTTTCTGCGATGAAAACTCGGTATTATCGGTTATATTACCTAAACAAAGCGAGGTAGAATAATATGGACGTTACTATTTTTGGTATACATCTGCACCTTGAGCCCATAGCCTTTACAATACCGATAGGCTCGGGCTGGTCGGTTTATTGGTACGGAATTATAATAGCTACAGGCTTTATGTTAGCGCTTCTTTACGGCTATAAAAATGCCGATAGATTAGGAATTAACGTTGACCGTATGCTCGACGTGGCGCTGGTTACAACACCCCTTGCTATCCTTTGTGCTCGTAGCTATTATCTTCTTTTTGATAAAGTAAAGGGTAATTTCTTCAAGGATTTTTTCAGGCTAAACGGTGAGGGCTTTTCAGGTCTTGCAATCTACGGCGGTGTAATAGGTGCGGCTGTTTTCGGCTACCTTATGTGCCGTTTTAGAAAAGTAAACGTTTTTTCTATGTTCGATTTAGCGTCTCTTGGTTTCCTTATCGGTCAGGGTATCGGCAGATGGGGCAACTTTATAAACCAGGAGGCTTTTGGCGGACCTACAGGCAGTAGCTTCTGGGGAATGACAAGTGAAAACGTTGTTGCTGAGTTTGCATCAAAGGGCTATAATCCAAACGCTCTTGCACATCCGTGCTTTTTATATGAGTCGGTTTGGTGTATTATAGGCTTCTTTGTGCTACATAAACTCAGCAAAAAGAGAAGCTTTAACGGCGAAATAGCACTGATGTACTGTGTTTGGTACGGCTTTGGCAGAGCGTTCAACGAGCTGCTCAGAACCGATAGCCTTACGGTAGGAAATATAAAGGTTTCAGCAGTTTTATCTGCCGCTATATGTATAGGCGCCGCATTCGCAATCGTTTATATTCGCAATAAGCAGAAACCTAAACAAACTGAATACGTTGCATTATTCGGTGAAGAGGAAGAGTCACAGGAAATTGTTGTAGAAAATACTGAGGAGATAGAAAATGAGCAAGATAATTGACGGTAAATTAGTATCAGCAGCTGTAAAGCAAAGGGTAGCAGAGGGTGTAGCAGAGCTAAAGGAGAAGGGTGTAAGCGTAGGTCTTGCAGTAATATTAGTAGGTGAGGACCCCGCTTCTAAAATATACGTTGCCAATAAGAAAAAGGCTTGTGAGGATTTAGGTATCATTTCTCAGGAATACCGTCTTCCCGCCACAACAACCGAACAAGAGCTTTTAGCACTCGTTGAAACCTTGAATAACGAGGACAGTATAAACGGTATCCTTTGTCAGTTGCCGTTACCAAAGCATTTAGA